>NZ_ATVH01000001.1 GCF_000420625.1 Fodinicurvata sediminis DSM 21159
AGAGCCGTCGTAGACCACGACGTCGATAGGAAGCATGTGGAAGCGCGGCAACGCGTGAAGCTGAGCTTTACTAATCGCTCGATTGGCTTGATCAACCAAGACTACCGACCGGCCCCACCGCGCACAGCAGCAAGGCAAAAGCTGCCAGGCGCGCAAGGGCCCAACAAAAGCTCCAAATGCGAGTGACGAAAAGATCCAACACGAAACGTGCACAACAGCTTGCGGTTTTCGACGACCTGGTGGTTAGGGCGGGGGTCCAAACACCCGATCCCATCCCGAACTCGGCCGTGAAAGCCCCCAGCGCCGATGGTACTGCGTCTCAAGACGTGGGAGAGTAGGTCGCCGCCAGGTCTTCCAAAACCGCAAAGGCAATCAAAGAACCCTCACCGCAATTCCAACACCTGCACACATACCAAAACACACCCACAAACGCGGGGTGGAGCAGCCCGGTAGCTCGTCAGGCTCATAACCTGAAGGTCGCAGGTTCAAATCCTGCCCCCGCAACCAGCAATACAAAAACCAAAAGCCCCGCAGGCATAGCCCGCGGGGCTTTCTTGCGTTTGGACCGCAACACTGTGGGGGATCACGCAAATAACCCGCGCAGGCGCAATGAAACCTGTTTGCAGCTAGGGCGAAGGCGGTATGGCATGTCTGCAACAGCGGATAGCTAATGAAGGTCGATAACGGACATTCGTCCGTCGCGGACCCAGGGCAAATCAGATAATAGGCTTGGAATTCCCATGCCGGCGCAAAGCCGGGACTGGCGAACAGACAATGGGGGCGTCAATGCCGAGATCCGTAGCCAGGACACACGCTTTTCGCCACAGCTGCGACGGTGCCATACGCGGCGTCTCCTTGGGCGTAGCTGTTCGAGCGGGATCACGAGTGGCGGTCGGCGTCGCCGGTCTGACGACCATGCTTGCCTTGGGGGCCTGCGAGACGACAATCCCTACCATTGATTCTACGCCGCCCAGGGTGGAGTTACAGCTAACCGGACCTGGCGGCGGGCACATGTCCAACCCACCCGACTTCCTTTGGATCGGGGATCCCCGCATGGAGACCGACACGACGCCGGGGCGTATGGTCATCGGTTGGCCTTACGATTTCACGCTTACCGTCACCGATACAGGCGGTGTGTCTTCAGCCCGACTGGAAGTGGAGAACGAGGTTGTCGATATTTCATCCATCGAGGGCACTGGATCGGTCTCCAACGAGGTGGATGGCACCACGCGCGTTCTGGAAGTGCAGGGCACGCCTGAAGATCCGCGCACCGCTTTGGTGTTGACCGGTAATCTGCAAGCTTCACCTTCAGGTGCAGAAGACCTGGAGGAGATTACGACGCGATTGCGGGCTTACGGTTTGGATTTTGGTGGTGACTCCGCTCGCCCCAATGAAACCGATCTTATTGTTGAAGCGCCGTTTCAGTCCAACCTTCAGCAAGTGATCACCCCCATGAAAACGGGGGCGGAAAGAGTCCGTGTAGGCCATGGTTCTGACGCGCCCAATAGATTTTGTCCGGTTCGTAGATATGGGCTTGCCTCGGTATACTGGAACCGGGATTTCGGTATTCCGGTGGGGTACGATCATTTCTGGGATAACAGTCCGCGCAGACGTTGCGAATCTGGCTTCAGCGATACTTTCTTGGGATTGGTGAAGTTCGATCTCTCGGATCTGCCGGACCGGCCGCTTGAGCAGGCCATCCTTCACTTCAGTGAAGTTGACGTAAACACCGCGGGCCATGCGGATAATACCGAATTTTGCATGCAACAGAACGAAGACGGGGAAATCGTGGAACGCAGGGCAACGGGCGACGTAACAAGCCTCGTGGGACCAGCGAGCGAGGAATGGCCTGCCGGCAAGCATACGGTTTCGAAGGAAGGTCACATGCCTGTGACGGCAGGTGTGCCGGTTACCGATCGGTCGCCTTTTAAAAAGGTGGAGATCACCGGCATTGTTCAGGATTGGCTGGATGGCCGGTCACCGAACCACGGATTGGCGTTGCTTGGCCGGGATTACAATACGTACAAAAAGAACAAGGTCTGTGCTGGCACGGCCGCAGGCTTCAAACTTGAACTTCTTTACGAGGTTTCGGGCTGACCCACACCGTTATGGGGTTTGGATGCGCAAGCCGCTCTGGCCTCTCCTGAAATTCGCTTGCCAATACCTTTCCCATTTCATCGGAGTGCGTCTTTCCTTGGGAAGCAACCTCTTCTTCAGAATTACTGCAGCACCGGGAATCCCAGTTCGGCAATATCGGTGGTTGGGGCACCGGAATGGTCAAGGACGTGCTCCATCAGATCGGCGCCGTCCATATCTGCAGCACAGGACTACACAGGTGCTCGATTTGTGACCATGCCAGAATGAACTTGCCGTTATACCGAATGATAGATGGTGCTCCGCTCGGAAAACGATAGCTCCAGAAATCGCCTGCGGCTGATCATCAAGGCCCTTACAGCCGCATAAGGCTATGATGAAACCCACGATGCGTCTTGCCAGTATGTGCTGTCGGACAATGAGAGCTGTCCCTCATGGGGTTTGGCGGGTTCAGACCACCTCTACCTTGGTAGCCAATCACAGCCTCTTTTGCTAAAGTGACTTGCTTGTGCAGTTTGATTTCTGTGATCGAAATTCACGCACTCACCCGAATCTGGTTGGGCCAGCCAGCATCGGGGACGAAAAGCTGATGCATTGTGATACCGCGCTTAAGTTGGTGGACCAGGTTTATGATGCCGCGCTCGACCCGGTGGCATTGTCGGCAATGCTCGTCAAAATCAGCGAAGCGGTAGGTTGCGTTCAGGAGTGCCTCTACGCTGAGACGCCAGGTCGTGATGCCTGCTCCGTGATAGCGCCGCGTCGCGATCCAGCTTTTACAGCCGATTTTTACAACTACTGGGCGGAAGACAAACTCAGCTGGCAGGCATTGCGGACCGCACTCCTTGACATGCCAGCCTCAGCCACGGGCGATATACGCCGGATGATCGAGCCCAATGCCATTGGCTGCAGCGATTTCTTCAGATCATGGTGGCAGGGACAGAAGCTCGGCTGGGCCTGCGCGATTGTCCGATTTCCTACCTGGTATGGAAGTTGGGGCTTCTACGGTATACACAAGCCGTTGAGTAATGACGAGTTCGACAGCGTGGAACTCGCACTTTTCCAGATTGTTGCTCCCCACTTGGTTCGGGCCGTCTCCATTCAAGACAAGCTGACTTTCTTAGCGCTTGAAGAAGAGCTGACCTTGGTGGATCCCAACGGGACGAAGGCGGTCATTCTAGCCGATGCCTCCGGACGCGTGCTGTTTGCTAACAGCTCGGCGGAGACACTGTTGTCGAGCGGGAACGGTATCAAAGTGGCAGCCGGCTTGCTCACGCCAAGTGATCCCAATTCTGCCGCTATGCTCCGTCGGCTCTTGGTGTCCTGCGACAATCCTGGTCTTGCCAAAGACAGTCGGGGCGGCTCTATGGCGCTTTACCGCGACTATACTAGCGCGCCCATGACGGTTGATGTTGTTCCCTTGGGGGCGCAGACAACGTACCGCCATTTCAGCTTCCTGGGGCTTTTTCAGCCCACGGCGCTATTGGTGATAACAGACCCCGAACAGGAGCGCGATGCACAAAAGCGGGACTTGGAGGAGCGATTCGGGCTGACGCCGGCCGAAGCCACATTCGCTTTGGAAATCGTCAAGGGAGGTGGTCGCGCCGCCGCCGCAGGAAGGCTCGGTATCTCAGTTTCCACCGGCCGCATGCATCTGACCCGCATCTTTCACAAGCTCGGCGTCAACCGACAGGCTGAGCTGGTGCGCCTACTGTCCATGTTGCACTGCGATTGCCGCCAACCGGCAGTCATCACGGCCGACGATCCGGCGTAGACGTCCTGGAGAGTACTTCTTTGCATCCGTTTTGCCCCAGTGAAGCCGCGTATCGCGTGATCTTAAGGCAACGTATCGTGAAGCCCGCCAACCCTGCACTAAGACCTGTTCTGCAAGGCAAAGCGGCACTTATCGCCCGATCTTGCGTCAATCTCATGAAGGCAATATCAGGTAATGGCCGGTAGCAGCTAGGAAGCGCATGCACTCTCTATCGCAGCATGATGCTTCCTTCTTTTGCCGATTCCTTGGCGAGCGCTGGCAGTAAGGCGCGTTAGCTGCTCCCCTTTGATCGCAAATTGATACGGCTGACGCTGATCAGCATACTTGGGGCGCTTCATATGCGGTAGGGAAGTAACCCGACTGGACTGCTTCGGGAAGCTTGGCGCGGTGCTGGCTCCAGCGATCTGGGCTTCTATGTCCTCCCCCTGCAAACGAAGGGGGCTTTTCTCGCCACGTGCCTGTAGCTTGACCATCAAGCCCGCGAATTGGCCGGCACCGTCTCCACAAGAAAGTAATAGATATGCATGTCCCCAAGCGGGTGTTGCTCATGGTCTCGATCGGATTGGCGGTGGCCGGTTGTGATCAGGCCGAAAGCGAAAACCGAGAGCCGCAGCTGACGTTCGAGGGCGACGCATTGCAGGTGGAATCGGTCAAATGCCTGTCGGCCCTTGGGCGGCTCAATGTCGACTTCGACGGCGGGACGCTGATCGTGACCCCTATGGAAGGCGAGCCGGGCTTTCGCTCGCTACTGCAATTCGACGATCAACAGGGGCGCTTAACCAACCGTACTCTGGACGGCAGTGAAACGGGGGGTGTCGAGGTCGATCTGGCGAAGGGCGTCGAGGGCGAGGTCATGCTGATGCACGATAGCCATGTCATGGACCCCGAGCGCTTTCCCGATGCCGAGGCTTCACGGCTGCAGGTGCGCCTGTTCTGTCCGGAGGAGTGAAATAGCGTTTATTCCACCGGCGGATCGACAGACATGAGGCCGGCGTGTAGCCGGCGAGAAAATAGCCCAATCATCATTATGCGGAGGTGAAGATCTCATGAGTCGTGCCGATACGGATCATGCGGATCCAGCATGACGGCTGGATGCTTCCCTGACGCCAACTCTGCGGCGGCCACGCAACTCCCATGCCCCTGATCCGGATGATCAGGCGCACTTCAAAAGGAAAAGCCTTCATGAATGCCATTCGCACCGCATCGATCCTCGGGGCGACGATCCTGTTCTCAGGTATCCTTGCCACCATTCCCGTCGGGTCTGACGCTGTAGCCCAGGATTCCCGGACAATGACGGTGCTTGGCTCGTTAGACGGCACGGTCGGGAGCGCCGAACGCAGCTGGGTGACAATCTCCGGAGAGGTCGAGGGCAAGGACATGTCATCGGCGGCCTGGCGGCCCTATTCGACAGCGAACGTCATGGAAAATGCTCTTCAGGGGATGAGCGAGCAGCAGCGTGCGCAGATGAAAAAGCGCATGGAGATGATGGAAGAGATGCTGGATGACGACGCCGACAGCAATCCCATGGCGAAGATGTTCGGCGGCGATGATGAAGAGAAGATCGCCCTGCGGATCATGGGCGTTGACCCGGAAGCGGAGAGCATCCTGCGACAGGGCGGCCTGACCATCGAGCTGGACCCGTTCTCTGCCGAGGATGTTGACCAGATCGTGGCCGGGCCCAACAGCGCCGAGATTTCCTATCACAAGAATTTTGGAGAGCAGACGGGGTTCTATGCGTCCTCGCACGATGTCGGAACCGATGCTGTCGTCGAGTTCGACCGTCTGGAGATCGAGGACGGCGGCGGGGCAGCCGAAGGTGCCTTCGAGGCCAGCTTGTGTCCGATTACGGCCCTGATGCAGGGCGACATCGATCCTGACGTCTGTATCCTGGTCGCGGGCCGTTTCGAGACCGAACTTGGCGAGGAGACGGCTGACAATCCCGGTTCAGGATCTGGCGGGTGACGCGGGGCGTGACGAGGGTGCGCCCCTTTGTAGCCGTTGTTCTGGCCATACTGATGCTGGCGTTCGGCGGTATGGCGCAGGCACAGCAGACACTTGAGATCCCCGAAGAGGAATTCGAGGCCGTCGAGGACTACAAGCCGATTCCGGTGCCCGATCCCTCGGGTGGGCCGGTCAACCAGATGTTCGAGACGATGGAAATGGACCTGACCGGGACACTGCCCGAGGCCGTTCTCGAATCGATGCTGGGCCAGACGCCCTACGCCTTCGTTGACGTGGTCTGGGGCATGGAGGTCACGGGGAATTGGACCGACAGCATGACGGGCACCGGGACCCTGCAGGTCACCAATTTCACCGAAGGCCGCGGTGCCTCCCCGCAGATCGATCGGGAGAAGTACAGCGGCGCAAGAGGCTTTCGCATGTACAACGCCCGTCTTGAAACGGAGGGCGCGCATGTCTTCACGCTGAGTGCTGCCTTCCCGTCCGACAGCGACGGACTGGCCTTTGGCACCGAGCTCGATGCGGTTAAGGGTTTGTTCGAAGTGACCTGGCTGTGCCACATGTTCGAGCCGGGGCGCACCGGTTGCATCGACTATCCCGATGAGTACTACGAGACGGAACTGCCCATCCTGAGAAAGCTGCATGTTCAACAGCAGGGGCTTGATAGCTACAGAATCGAGTTTGCCGCGCGTGTCGAGGAATCCCGAAGCCATCGGGACAAGGGATATCGTTCGACGGACCTGACGGGCCGTGTCGGCGAGGTGCGGGGCTGGGTCTGTGACCGTGACTCCTGGGAAAACGATCCGCAGGCATGCGAAGCGCCGGAGCCGCTCAAGCGCGTGGAAAACAGTCCTTCGCATCGACGTGAGAATGTCCACCTGGGTTCGCCGCGGATCGAAATGGAGTTCAACGAACCGGTGGATCCCTTCAGCCTGAAGGAGAATTTCCTTCTGGCAACGCGTGATGCCAAGGGCGACCTGCTCGAGGTGGACGGCCAGATAAACCAGGCCAGCGAAAGACTGTACCGCTTCATACCGGATGCCGATCTTGAGTCCGGGGTCATCTACGAAGCGCGCATCCAGGGCGGTGAAGAGGGGGTGGAAAGCACCAGCGGCACGACCTTGCAGGAGGAAACGCATTGGTGGCGGTTCTCGACCCTGGTCGACCTCGAGAATCATGGCGAGCCGGTCGACGACCCCGTGCGGGTCCATGCCTTTCAGACCATTCGCGATGCCCCCCTGGTGATGGGCAAGCCCACCGTGCAGCGGATCTATGTCGACTGGCAGCCGCATGACCACATAGATGCCGGCTGGCAGCCCGAAAGCTATCCGGCGGAACTGGATATCAATGTGCTTTCCGAGGGCCAGTGGGAGGTCCAGCCGCAACAGGGCGGCGCCGTCGATGGCAGTGTCGTGCGTGTCGTGCGCTCGGATACGCTTGAGCGGGACCTCGTGAAGGACGAAATCCGGCGCCAGGCGCGCCACACGATCAATGTCTTTGGTTGGAGACCTGAGCGGCAGGGGGCAACGACCGATCTAGAAGTCCGGCTGACGCCCCATGACCCTTGGCCTGCATCGATCGCGGCTCCGGAGGTTCTCGCAGAACGACAACTGGAGAACTGGAGTGTCGATCCCGACCCGCTGGTCATGCACTATGCCTTTCTGAAGGCGGGCGCGTGGTCGGAGGGGGTGCCGGAGGAAGTGCGGGCAATGATGCCCCAGATCGCCAGGGAAGCGGAGATTTTTGCCACTCAGCTGATGCCGTTACGCGAAATCTCCATCCGCCCGATCGATCTGGACATCTCCCCGCAGGGCGAAGGTAAGGACATGTTCAAGAGTGCCTCCAAGGAAGTACGGAACAGTCCGTCCTCAGGAATCGCCCCACAGGATATCGTGACCCTCATCTATGATTCCGAGCTCGTGGACTATGCCGGCTATAACCTTGGTTCCTATAGGGATGGCGATCCGGAGAGTGGACTTGGTTCGGCTCTTATTCAGCATTCGCTTGTGCCAATTACACATATGGCTGCATCGTTGGTGCACGAGTTGGGACATCATCTCGGGCTTACCCACCGGGCGGGCAACAGCGATGTGATCGTCGGGCCGCCTTCATCGCGTGACGCCACGATCGAAGGTTTCCGCATCTCGGAAGACGGACTGTCGGGTTGGAACAAGTCCTTCAAGGAAGGCAATGGCGAGCATCTGTCCTATCTCCTGCCCCTGATGTGGCCGCGTCCCCGGGGTATGGAGCAGCTGTTCGTCAGCGACACGGATTATGAGATCATGATGGATGCCCTGTCGCGATAGGGAAAACGTCCCTTTTGGCTCTTGTGATTTCAAAACTCATTCCTTGTGCTCCGGCTTGCCCTTGCGGCTGGTCGAGGCAAATTCCTCGAGCTCTTCTTCGCTCATGCTCTCGAACATGTCTCGTGAAGCGCCAACGAGTTCGTCCTTGCTGATCTCGCCACGCTTAGCTGCAAGGGCCGCGCCGGCGGCCTGTTGCTGAGCTTTCGATTTGGCTGGCATCGGGTGTCTCCTCTCTGTCCTGATGGATCATCTCAGGAGAGGAGGTATGTAGTGGTGGCAGGCAGATCACGTGAGAGCTCTGTAACAAAGATGGAGCAAGCTGGGTTCCAGTTTTCTCACTTCAGACATTCTGATTCACGCAGTTCCTGAGTGCCTCCCCCGCCAACAGGCGGCGGATGTTCTCGGCCACGTTGCGAGAGATTCCCTCGTAGGAGAGGTCGGTGACGCCGGCCACGTGAGGGGTGGCGAGGATGTCGCTGCGACCCAGGAGCGGCGAGTCCGGGGACAGGGGTTCCTGTTCGTAGACATCCAGACCGGCGCCGCCCAGGCGGCCGGTGTCCAGTTCCCGCAAGAGGGCATCGTGGTCGAGCAGGCCGCCCCGGCCCGCGTTGATGATACAGGCGCCGTCAGGCAGGCGCGCCAGAGCTTCGGCGTTGATCAGGTGGCGTGTCTCTTCGCTGAGCGGCAGGCAGAGGAAGAGGAAGTCGCTCTGTTCCAGCAAGTAGGGCAGGTCCTCCAGCCCTCCCAGCCAGTCCAGCCCCAGGCGGTCGGCCAGCGCCGGATCGGGCTGGCGCTTGACGGCGATGCGCCGCAAACCGAAGGGCTGCAGCCGGGCGGCCAGCGCCTGGCCGATGCCGCCCAGACCCACGAGGCCGGCCGTCTTGCCCATAAGGGCATGGCCGGAGGGGCCGCCCCAGGTGGTGCATTCGCGAATGCCCTCCTGCAAGAGGGGCAGGCAGCGACTGATGGCAATGGCGGCCATGACGCACCACTCCGCCACCGACTCCGCATTGCCGGAGCCAGCGGTGGGCACATTGGCCACGGCGATGCCGCGCTGACTTGCCGCCGGAATGTCCACACCCTCCAGCCCGGCGCCCCATTGATGGATCAGGCGCAGGCCGGAAATGCAATCCATGAGCGCGCCGTCAAAATGCGCCATGGCCGGAATGATGACATCGGCCCGGGTTGTCCCCTGCTGTAGCAGGGCCGGATCCACGGCCTCCACCTCGGCCTCGACGCCCACCTTGGGAAGGACCGTTCGAAAATAGTCCAGGGCGGAGCGGAAACCGCTGCTGGCCACCACGATTCTGACAGGTTCCATACAGACTTGCTCGCGTTGTCTCTCGGTTCGTTTGGAAAGCGTTGGTAGCATGAATGACCGGGGCGGCAGAGTGCAATCTAGCTGTGCAATACTCTATGTTCCTGACCTGGTCAGGCTGGTTTATGCCCTCGTCGATGCTGTTGCCAAATACTCAGCACAGCCCAGACGAACAAGGCGTAGGCCACGCACCAGAAGAGGGCGGACAGGGAGATCAGCGCCGTCGGCAGGGTGTAGAGGGCAAGCCCCCGTGTGACGGCAGCTGCGGCAAGCAGCAAAAGGGCCAGCTTGGTTATGGCGGGCAGGGCGATTGGCCGGCGCAGCCTCTGCAGCGTTGTGCGGGTCATGATGGTGACGGACAGGACGCCCAGGCCACCGATCATGGCAACGTGCAGGCCAGTCAAATTTCCGCCACCGGTGACCAGGCCATCCAGCGCCTTGGCAACCAGCCCCGCGGCCAGCAGTCCATAGCCGAGATGCAGCGCAGAAACATCCAGGCGATCCCGGGCCTGCCACACACGCCAGTATACCAGGCGCAGCAGGATGATGCCTGCCGCTGCAAATGCCGGCAGTGCTGCCAGCCAGGAGGGTGCCGGGGCCAGGTCAAGAAGGGCAGCCAGGGCCAATGCGCCCAGGCCCAGGGATTCCAGCCGTCCCTGGGCCGCGGGGCGCGGAAGCCGTTTCTGCTGCAAAAGGCCGGATGTGGCCGCCGCCGTGATACGCCCGCCCATCAGAAACAGCATAAGGATGATCAGCCAGGCGACGGCACCCAGAGCCGTTTCGCTGAGCTGGGGCAGGGACAACAGGCGCCCGGCCTGGAAGGCGGCTTCCGCCACGAGCAGGAGAGCCAGGACAACACCCGGAACAGCGGAGCGCACGCGCTTGACCGCGCGCAGGAAAGGCATCCCGGCCTCGATGAACAGCAGGACCATGAGCGCGATGTTGGCCGTGGCCGAGAGCAGCAGACCCGCCATGTCCGGGGTAAAGACAGAGAGACGGGCGAGCAGCCAGAGGCCGGTAAACAGCCGGATCCGTGCGGGACCCGCGCGGGTCATCAGGTATCCGCCCAGAATGGCCTGGGAATAGCCCAGCAGCATCTCGTGCCCGTGCCAGTAGAGCGCCGTCGGGAGGATGCTTCCGACCATGTCCGGCAGGCCGCCGGGCAGATAGACCGCAGCCTTCAAGGGCACGAAGACCAGCGCCGCCAGGCCGGCCAGCAGGAAGAGCAGCAGGAAATCGGTTCTGATTGGGCGCATCGTGGAAGGGACGTTCCTCGAAAATGACCGGCTTGCCGAGTATCGGGAAAGGTCAATGGACGAACAAGGTCAGCGATATCCGTCACGGGGCAATTTCAGGGTCGGCATACTCTTCATTCGCAGGGGGACGCTTTGGATTCCCTCATGCTAGCCTCGCAACATCCATCAATTCAGCGGCTGAGGGGATCGAGCATGACGGCAAGGCTAAAGGATCAAAGGTGCTTTCTGGCTGTCTTGGCTCTGGCCTGTGGCCTGCTTCTGGTCACCGGAAAAGAGGCACTGGCGGAGGCCAGCGGGCCGGACGCCTGGCGTGTCGTGGATGTCGCGCCTGGCGATACGCTCAATGTGCGCATGGGGCCGGGTACGGACTATGACGTGATCGGCGAGTTCGCCCATGATGCGCGTGGCCTGCAGCAGGTGACCTGCGTGCCCCTGGTGCCGCGGGCGCTGTACTTTGAAATGAGCGAGGCCGAGCGCGCCGCTCTGCCGCCGCGCTGGTGTCTGATGGAGACTGAAGATTACAGCACTCGCGGCTGGGTGGCCCAGCGCTACCTTGCCGAGGATTCTGCCGTCATCGACGAAGAGGCAGTAGAACAGGGCTCTGATCCGGCGCAGGAGGCCGAAAGTCTGGTCCGCAGGCTCTATCGCGATCACCTGCAGTCCATGTTGGGCAGCATGACCAGCCCGCTGCATCCCGCGCGCGCCGACGCGTTCTTCACGGCACCGCTTGCGGAGCGGATCGCCAACGAGGGCCTGCAAGCCGATCCGCTGTTCGACGCCCAGGATAGCGACATCACGAACCTCCACATCGCGCTCGACGAGGAACGCCCGATGTTCCGCGGCCTCATCACTGTCAATGCGGACTTCCACAACTTCGGCCAGCCGCGCAGGGCCGTCGTGCGCCTGCGCTACGAGGCGGGTGAACCGCGCATCATCCGCATCGAGCATGAGAACTGGGTCTTCGAGTAAGGCTCGGTAGACATTCCGTGCGGGCACTGTTCGCCCACGCTTCGAGAGCAGGCGCCCCACTTTACCTCCAACCAAATGGCCTACCACCAATGGGGGCATTAATTGCCATTTGACAGCCTTTAAATAGGTTGATATCAACTCTTATCAAACAAAACAGAGAGGCTGCTTGTATGTGGGGACATAAGCTGCTTGCCGGTCTGGCTGTGGTCCTTGTGCTGTCCTTAGGTCCAGAAGCGGTGTTGGCCGACTCGCCGGAGGCCGAGCGCTCCGGGGACCTCGCCGTCAACGGTGTCGACTACTATTACGAGATTCATGGCCAGGGCGAGCCCCTGCTTTTGCTGCACGGCGGGCTGGGCACCTTCGAGATGTTCACACCGATCCTCCCGGCCCTGACGGAAAGCCGTCAGGTGATCGGGGTCGACCTTTATGGGCACGGCCGCACCGAATTGGTCGAAGGACGGGCCATGGACCTCGAGGAGATGGGCCGCGACATGGCCGTTCTTGTCGAGGAACTGGGCCACGAGAGCGTCGATGTCCTGGGTTATTCCCTGGGGGGCGGCGTGGCCGGGCAGATGGCGGTGCAGCAGCCCGAGCGCGTGCGGCGGCTTGTCATTCTTTCCGCACCTTTCGAGCGCGCCGGCTTCCACGACGGCATCCAGGCGCAGATGGAGGAAATCGGCGCCGGACAGGCCGAGGCCATGAAGGGCACGCCCATGTACCAGGCCTATGCCAATGTGGCGCCGGACGTGACGGCCTTCCCCGACCTGCTGAATGCAGTGGGCGATCTGCTGAGCCAGCCGAATTCCTTCACGCTGGATGTCGAGGCGCTGGAGCCGCCGGTGATGCTGGTCTATGGCGACGGCGACATGATCCGCCTGGAGCACATGGTCGAATTCTACAAGCGTCTGGGCGGCGGCCAGCGCGATGCCGGCTGGGAGCGTGAGCACATGCCGGAAAACCGCCTGGCCATCCTGCCCGACTTGACCCAGTACGAACTCTTCGGCGCGCCCGCGATGGTGAGGACCGTCCTGCCGTTCCTGAAAGGCGAGAAACCCGACCTGAGCTGGGCGAATGCGCAGGAGGTCGCGCAGTGACAGCGGCATGGCGCCTCTGTCTTCCACGGCACGTCCACATCAAATGGCACGGCCATAACCAAACGAAAAGGAAAAGCAAATGAGCTATATCGACGGGTTCGTCCTGGCTGTGCCCACGGCCAACCGCGAGACCTTTCGCGAGCATGCCGAGACCGCCGGGCATGTCTTCAAGGAATATGGCGCGCTGAAGGTCATGGAGTGCTGGGGCGATGACGTTCCGGATGGTGAAGTCACCTCGTTCCCCATGGCCGTGAAACGCAAGGAAGACGAGACGGTGGTCTTTGGCTGGATTATCTGGCCCTCGCAGGCCGTGCGCGACGAGGCGATGCCCAAGGTCATGGAGGACTCGCGCCTGCAGATGGACGCCAATCCCATGCCCTTCGATGGCAAGCGCATGATCTTCGGCGGCTTCACCCCGATCGTCGACCTGTGATCCGGGACACATATGTGCAAGAGAGGAAACGCCATGACTGACGTCGACACAAAGGCCTTTTCCCAGGAGGGCGCAGGCGCCGTTCCCGGCGCCGTCTATCTCAACCTGCCGGTCGCCGACCTGGGGCGCAGCCGCCGCTTCTTCGAGGCGCTGGGCTATCGCTTCAACGAGTCCTTCAGCAATGACGAGGTGGCCTGCCTGATCCTCTCGGAGCAGATCCGCGCCATGCTGCACCTGCCGACCAGCCTGAAGCGCTTCACGAAGAAGGACATCGCCGATGCGCGCAGTTCGACCGAGGTCCTGCTGGCTCTGCAGCTGGACAGCCGGGCGGCGGTGGATGCCCTGATGGACAAGGCGCTGGCGGTCGGCGCGCCGGAGCCCCGCGCGCCCGAAGAGCACGGCTTCATGTACGGCCGCACCTTCGAGGATCCTGACGGACATATCTGGGAAGCCTTCTGGATGGACCCGGCGCAGAGCCCGCTGTGAACGAGGACAGGAAAAGGAGCAGCCCATGACACAACAGCAGATGATCGTGCCCTGTCTCTGGTTCGACGACCAGGCCGAAGCGGCGGCAGCGTTCTATACCTCGCTGTTTCCTGACTCCGCCATCGAGGAGACGACCCGCTATAACCGTACGGTGGCCGAGATCGCCGGGCGTACGGAAGGCTCGGTCATGACCGTGGGCTTTCGGCTGGCCGGCCGGAGCTTCACCGGGCTGAACGGCGGGCCGATGTTTCGCTTCACACCGGCCCTCTCGTTGTTCGTCAGCTGTGAGGACGTGGAACAGGCTCGGGCCCTGTTCGATCGGCTGGCGGACGGCGGCGAGGTCCTGATGCCCTTCCAGGCCTATCCCTTCAGCGAAGGCTATGGCTGGGTGGCGGATCGTTTCGGCCTGACCTGGCAGGTCAACGGTGCGCCGCGCGAGCAGACGATCGCGTTTAGCCTGCTGTTCACGGGCGTGCAGTGCGGTCGGGCCGAGAAGGCCATGAACCACTACACCACGCTCTTTCCAAACTCCGGCATTGACGACATCTGGCGCTATGAAGACGGGGAGGGGCCGGACGCAGCAGGTACGCTGAAGCAGGCCGTTTTCACGCTGGCCGGGCAGGAATTCCGGGTCATGGACTCGGCGTTGGATCACGCCTTCACCTTCACCGAAGCCCTCTCTCTGCAGGTTCTCTGCGACAGCCAGCCGGAGGTCGATCGTTACTGGGAACAATTGGGTGCAGGCGGAGATCCCGACGCCCAGCGCTGTGGCTGGTTGAAGGACCGCTTCGGTGTTTCCTGGCAGGTGGTGCCGAGGGTGCTGCCGCGTCTGATGCGGGAGGGGGATGCGGAGCAGGTCGAGCAGGTGAGCGGCGCGATGCTGCAGATGAAAAAACTGGACATTTCCGGCCTGGAACAGGCTCATACAGGAGACCGGCCATGATCACGCTTACGACTTACAGCTGGGTACCCCCCTTTGCGCAGGGGCTGGTGCGCGACATGCGGGTGCGCTGGGCGCTGGAGGAGGCCGGACTGCCCTATCGCACGCGTTTGATCGATCTTGAGCAGCGGGACAGTCCCGAACACCTGGTCCGCCAGCCCTTCGCTCAGGTCCCTGCCTATGAGGACGAGTCCGTCAACCTGTTCGAATCCGGCGCGATCGTCCTGCACATCGGGGCGCGCAGCGAGACCCTGCTGCCAACGGATCCGGCCGAACGTACCCGCGCCATTACTTGGCTCTTCGCCGCGATCAATACCCTGGAGCCGGCAATCCAGCCGTTGGCCGAGCTCGATCTGTTCCATGCCGATGAGGATTGGGCGCGCCAGCGCCGGCCGGAAGCGGAAAAGGCCGTTCGGAAGCGATTGGACCAGTTGGCCGCCTGGTTGGGCGAACAGGATTACCTGGAAAACCGCTTCACGCTTGGTGACCTGATGACGGTCTGCGTACTGCAAATCCTGCGCGGCACTGCGCTGGTCGAGGAACAGCCGCGGCTGGCGGCCTATCGGGCCCGCTGCGAGGCCCGTCCGGCCTATCGCCGGGCGCTCAGTGATCACATGGCGGTCTTCGAAGAAAGCGAATCACAGGCGGCTGGCGTCGCCTGAAGCACGGCGAGGCCTGTGGTTATTTGGAGCGCCAGCCGCGCAAGGTATCCGTGATGGCACGCGCGGCGTGCTTGATGGCCGGTCCGATCTGTTTGCGCGCCTCTTCTTCCGACCAGTAACTGACCGCGGTGGTCATGCTAATGGCCGCAACCAGGTGGCCGTCGTGATCCAGGATCGGTGCGGCGACGGAGATCTCGCCGTCAGCAGCTTCCTCGTTGACCAGCGCATAACCGTCCTGCCGGATGACGTGCAGACGCTTCTCGAGGGCGGCGGGGTCTGTGACGGTCCGGGCGGTCATGGCCTTCAGGGGCATGTCGTGGAGGCGACGGTACTGCTCGTCCGCCGGCAGCATGGCCAGCATGGCCAGGCCGGTGGAGGTGGCATGGGCCGGCATGCGGCGGCCAATCATGGAGGTCGGATTGATCCGGCGTGCTCCTGGCATGCGGATCAGCAGCATGGCCTCGGATCCGTCGAGTATGGAGACGTTGACCGTTTCCTGCCATTCATCGCGCAGGGCCACCACGACGGGTATCGCGGCCTCATAGAGCGGGCTGGACTGAAGGTAGCGATAGGTGGCGTCCAGGGCCTTGGGTGTCAGGCGGTAACGTCGGGTCTGTGCATCCTTGGCCAGGTACCCCATTTCGGTCAGCGTATGGACAGAGCGCTGGACTGTGGGCACAGCCAACCCCGTGGCAGAGGCAATGTCGCTGAGCCCCATGGCTTCCCATCCGTTGGAAAAGGCCTCGAGCACATTCAATCCGCGGTAAAGAGCCGTGACAAACAGTGGGTTGCGCGCCGTCGCGGGCTCGCTCTGGTCAGCTGGAGTGTAAGCGCTTTGGGTGTCTGCTTGAGCAGTATCGGTGGACATGGGCGCTGCCGATCCTGTGGTCCGTTGTTTTCGCTTCCGTTACGGAAACGTCATGGTTGATTCTTGTTCAGAGCGGTTTCATACTTATAAGTGATAAATAATTATCGTACAACGATAAGATAAGAAACGAACAAGAATTACAAATCGGTTCATCTGAACAGGAGGATAGGACATGAGATCCCGTCTGCTTATGGCTTCGGCCTTTGTCGTGTCCTTTGCGGCTGCCCCGGCAGCGGCTGAGGACCTGACGATCGCCCTGGCCTCGGAACCCACTTCCATCGACCCCCATTACCATAACCTGACACCGAACAACGCCCTGACACGGCATATCTTCGAGCCGCTGATCAAGCAGGACGAAAACCAGTCCCTGGAACCGGGACTGGCGACGGAGTGGGGCGTCACGGACGATCCGCTGGTTTGGGAGTTCAAACTGCGCGAGGATGTGACTTTCCACGATGGCTCTCCCTTCACGGCGGAGGATGTGGCCTTCACCATCGAGCGGGCACCGGACGTTCCCAACAGCCCCTCGAGCTTCGGCCTCTACATCGATGACATTGCCGAGGTCGAGATCGTCGACGATCACACGGTGCGTTTCCATACCGAGAACCCCGTGCCCTTGATGGCCAACAACCTTTCCACGGTCGCCATTATCAGCAAGAAACATGCGGAAGGCGCCGCCACCGAGGATTTCAACAGCGGTGAGGCGGCCGTCGGAACGGGCCCCTTCAAGTTCGCCAGCTATACGCCCGGTGAAGAGGTCGAGATGGAGGCATACGAAGACTATTGGGGTGACGCACCAGAGTGGGACTCCGTCACTTTCCGCCCCATCACAAGTGCCTCGGCGCGTGTGGCCGGCCTTCTGTCAGGCGACATCGACGTCATCGAAGGGGTGCCCACAAACGATGTGGCCTCATTGGAAGAGAATGAGGACGTCTCGATCTGGCAGGGCATTTCCAACCGCGTGATTTATATCCATCTGGACAGCGACCGCGAAGCCACGCCACAGATCACGGCCAAGGATGGCAGCGAGATCGAGAATCCCCTGCGGGATGCGCGCGTGCGCAAGGCCCTGTCCATTGCCATCGACCGTGAGTCGATCGTCGAGGATGTCATGGAAGGCATCGCCATTCCTGCCGGCCAGTTGCTGCCCGAGGGTTTCTTCGGTGTCTCCGAGAACATCGATGTTCCGGAGTATGATCCCGAACGTGCCCAGGAACTGCTGGCCGAGGCCGGCTATGAGGATGGCTTCAAGATGACGGTTCACGGGCCGGCCGGTCGCTACATCAACGACGAGCAGGTGCTGCAGGCCGCAGCTCAGATGTGGAGCCGCATCGGCATCGAGACCGAAGTCGAGACCATTCCGGTTTCCGTCTATTTCGGCCGTGCCTCGGACCTGGAATTCTCGGTGATGCTTGTCGGCTGGGGCGCCGGTTCCGGCGAGGCCTCCTCGCCGTTGCGCGCGCTTCTGGCAACCTATGAGCCGGAGGCCGGCTTTGGGGCCACCAACCGCGGGCGTTATTCCAACGAAGAGATGGACAGCCTGCTCAAGGAAGCTCTTGTCACGGTGGATAACGACAAGCGCCAGGACCTGCTGGCAGAGGCCACGGAAATCGCCATGGAGGACGTCGGCCTGATCCCGGTGCACTTCCAGGTCAACACCTGGGGCACGCGCGACGGTCTGGAGTACGTACCGCGGACCGACGAGTACACGCTCGCCACTTCGGTGCGTTCCACTGACTGAAGCCTGTAACGGACAGTTCCGGAATTGCCTTGCCCTTCGGGGCAGGGTGATGCCGGGGCGGCCGTCCTGAGGAGAGCCCCGGCATGACGGTCTTCATAATCCGTCGCCTGCTTCAGAGCTTCTTCGTTCTGGTGGCCATGACGGTGATCGTGTTCGTGGCCGTCTATGCCATCGGCAATCCGGTGGATATACTGATCGCCCCGGACGCCACCCAGGCCGAGCGCACCGCGGCCATCGCGCGGCTCGGGCTCGATCAGCCACTTTACCAGCAATACATTTCCTTCGTCGGCAATCTGCTGCAGGGCGACGTGGGCCGTTCTTTCGTGTTCAACGTGCCTGCCTTCTCGTTGGTACTGAGCCGGCTGCCGGCGACGCTTGAACTCGCCCTCTTTGCGCTGTCCCTGTCCATCCTGATCGGCATTCCGCTGGGCCTCTGGGCCGGTCTCAAGCCGCAAAGCATCGCCGGGCATTCGATCATGGTGGGCTCGATCTTCGGCTTCAGCCTGCCCAACTTCTGGCAGGGACTGATGCTGATCCTGCTGTTCGCCGTCCTGCTGGGCTGGTTGCCATCGGGCGGGCGCGGAGAGCCGGGCGAATTCCTGGGCATGCAGTCCACGCTGTTTTCCCTGGACGGCTGGTCGCACCTGATCCTGCCCTCGGTCAACCTGGCGCTTTTCAAGACGGCGCTGATCATCCGTCTGACCCGGGCCAGCGTACTGGAGGCCATCCAGTTGGATTTCGTGAAGTTCGCCCGCGCCAAGGGCCTGCGTGAAGGGCGGATCGTCGGTGTGCATATCCTGAAGGTCATCATGATTCCGGTCATCACCATCATCGGACTGGAGTTTGGAACGCTGATCGCCTTCGCAGTGGTCACCGAGACGGTCTTCGCCTGGCCGGGAATCGGCAAGCTGATCATCGATTCCATCTTCGTGCTCGATCGGCCAGTTATCGTCTCCTACCTGATTGTCATCGTGCTGACTTTCATCACGATTAATTTGATTGTCGATGTTCTCTATTCCGTTTTCGACCCGCGGGTCCGACTGCAGGACCTGGGCGCATGACCATACAGGACAACCAGACACAGGCCGGTTCTGCCGGTACGGCGGAAGAATCGGCACCCGCCAAAGACACGCCGTTCCGGCGCACGTTGCGGGAATTCATGGCCAGTCGCGTGGCCGTGGCCGGGGCGGTTGTCCTGGCGCTTATCATTTTCGCTGCGCTTTTCGCGCCCTGGATTGCGCCACAGAACCCCTATGACCTGAATGAGATTCGGGTGGAGCATAGCCGCCTGGCGCCCGGTGCCGCCGGACGCGCCGATCCGGAGCGACAATCGTTGCCGGTGCCGATCTCCAGCGAAGCGGAGTCCGGCACGGAAACCCTGGACCTGAGCGGCTCTGTGCCCTTCGAAAGCGCCGAGGCATCCTGGGAGTGGGTGACGCCTGCGCGCGTGGCCGTCACCCTGGATCTGCAGCCGCCGGAGAACCTCGAGACCCTGGAGCCAGAACTGAGGGTGGAAGGACTGCCGCGCGGCGCCGAACTCTCGGTCGGCGAGAAGCATGACTTCCGGAATTTCTGGCTGGTGACGCCGCAGGAGATCACGGCCTTCGAAGTGCAGTTGCCGGAGGGATATGAAGGTGATTTCGAGCTGGAGATTCGCGCCCAGCAGGCCGAGGGCGAGATCGAGCAGGTCTACTGGCTGGGCACTGACGGGCAGGGCCGTGACATGTTCTCGGCCATCATCTACGGCCTGCGCATAAGCATCTCCGTGGGTGTCTTCAGCGGTGCGCTGGCGCTTGTGATCGGGTTGGTGGTCGGGCTGACGGCCGCCTACGCCGGCGGACGGATCGATGCCCTGATCATGCGTATCGTCGACCTGCAGCTCAGCTTCCCGGCCATCCTGGTGGCCCTGCTGCTGCTGGCGATACTGGGCCGCGGACCGGACAAGGTGATCCTGGCCCTGGTCATCGCCCAGTGGGCCTACTACGCGCGCACAGCCCGTTCGGCCGGCCTGGTGGAGCGCAGCAAGGAGTACATAGAGGCGGCGCGCTGCCTGGCGCTCAGCCGTTGGCGCATTGTTCTGCGCCATATGCTGCCCAACTGCATCCCACCGATGATCGTGGTCGGTACGGTACAGGTGGCCAATGCCATCGCGCTGGAGGCCACGCTCAGCTTCCTGGGGCTGGGCATGCCGCAGACCGAGCCCTCGTTGGGACTGCTGATCTCCAACGGCTTCGATTATCTGTTGTCAGGGCGTTACTGGATCAGCGTGTTCCCGGGCATTGCCTTGCTGGTCACCATCGTGGCCATCAACCTGGTAGGAGACCGCCTGCGCGAGGTCCTGAACCCGAGGATGCGCCGCGATGAGTGAACCCATCCTCCAGGTCGAGAACCTCCAGACACACTTCGAGACCCACTCCCACCCGGTGAAGGCCGTGGACGGGGTCAATTTCTCTGTCCAGGCCGGTGAGATCCTGGGCCTGGTCGGTGAAAGCGGGTCCGGCAAGTCCGTGACCGGGTTCTCGATCATGGGCCTGGTCGATCATCCGGGACGCGTGGTGGGCGGCTCCATCCGCTTCGACGGGCAGGAGCTGGTGGGCCTGGCGGGCGAGCAGCTGCGCCGCTATCGCGGCCGGCGCATATCGATGATCTTTCAGGACCCCATGATGACCCTGAACCCGGTCCTGCGCATCGACACCCAGATGGTGGAAACTCTGCAGGCCCACCAGGACATTTCGCGCGAAGCAGCGCTGCAGCGCTGCCGCGAGTCCCTGAAGATGGTCGGCATTTCGGCTCCGGAAGCCCGCCTGCGGAACTATCCGCACCAGCTTTCCGGCGGCATGCGCCAGCGCGTGGCTATTGCCATTGCCCTGCTGAACGATCCAGAGCTGATCATCGCAGACGAGCCGACTACGGCGCTGGACGTGACCATCCAGGCGCAGATCCTGGCGGAGGTCCAGCGCCTGGTGGAGCAGAAGGGTGTGGCCATGATCCTGATCACGCACGATCTGTCCGTGGTCGCCGGCCTGGCCGATCGCATCGCCGTGATGTATGCCGGCCGGATCGTGGAGCAGGGGCCCTCGGATGCGATAATCAGCGCGCCGCGGCACCCCTATACGTCGGGGCTGATCGCCTCGGTGCCCTCGCGCAATCAGCGCCACCAGCGGCTGCGCCAGATACCCGGTATGACGCCTTCCATGACCCATCTGCCGGAAGGCTGTCCGTTTCACCCGCGCTGCCCCAAGGCACAGGACCTCTGCCGCAGCGAACCCGAGGACAGCTGGGAGGGGCCCCGTTCCTGGCGGTGTCATTTTCCCGTTGGCAAGGATGAAAGTATCTGGTCATGACTGCAGCCGAGCCCCTGATCACGCTCGAGACGGTTTCGAAACGCTTCACGCGCAAGCTGGATGTGGCGGAACGCGTGGCACGCGGTTTCGGGGCAAGGATTCAGGAGCAAACCGTACATGCAGTGGACCGGGTCAACCTGACTGTCCACAAAGGGGAGGTCGTCGGCCTGGTCGGCGAGAGCGGCTGCGGAAAATCCACGCTGGGCCGCATAGTGGCGGGTCTGCACAAGCCGTCGGAGGGCCGCTTCCTTTACAAGGGCGTTCCTGTGGAGCAATTGCAGAGGCGTGATGCGGCCCACCTGGCGCTGACCATCCAGATGATTTTCCAGGACCCCATGGCCTCGCTCAATCCGCGCCTGAAGGCCGGGCAGATCATCGGCGAGGCGGTGGGTGCGCACAAGCTGGTGCCACGCGCCGAACAGAAGGACTACGTCGCGCAGATGATGCAGCGCGTGGGCCTGGATCCGGACTATCGGGCCCGCTATCCACACCAGTTCTCCGGCGGACAGCGCCAGCGCATCGGGATCGCGCGCGCGCTTGCCGTGAAGCCGGAAATGCTGGTCTGCGACGAGTCCGTGGCCGCCCTGGACGTTTCGATCCAGGCCCAGGTGCTCAACCTCTTCATGGAACTGCAGCAGGACTTCGGCCTGACCTATCTGTTCATCAGCCACGACCTGGGCGTGGTCGAGCATCTCTCGGACCGGGTGGTCATCATGTACCTCGGCCGGGTGGTGGAGCAGGCTCCCACTGCAGAGCTGTTTTCCGGACCCAACCATCCCTACACCCAGGCCTTGCTGGAGGACGTGCCGCGACTGGAAGCCGGTAAGCGCCGCTTCCACCCCATCAAGGGGGAGATCCCGTCTCCCATGGACCCGCCGCCGGGATGTCATTTCCATCCGCGCTGTCCCCACGCCTTCGACCGCTGCCGTGTGGAACAGCCGGCCCTGGAGGAGATCGCGCCGGGACATTTCTCCGCCTGTCACCTCAACACCTCATCAAGGCCAGAACAGTCATGATTCCCACTATGCAAACGCCATCCGACCAGAGTTTATCGGGCGCTGTCCCGGACCAGGGCGCGGACCGCCCCTCCTCGGATGTCGTCGAATGGCTGCGCCGGCTGGTCGGCTTTCCCACCGTCAGCCGGGACTCCAACCTGGCCCTGATCGAGCATGTGAAGGAGCATCTCACCGCTCACGGCATCGCCTGCCGCGTATTGCCGAACGCGGAGGGCAACAAGGCCAATCTCTGGGCGCGCATTGGCCCGGACCGGCCGGGTGGTGTGGCGCTCAGCGGACACACCGACGTTGTGCCGGTCGACGGCCAGGACTGGGGCAGCGATCCCTTCGTTATGGAAGAAAGTGACGGGACCCTGGTGGGGCGCGGCACGGCCGACATGAAGGGGTTCCTTGCCTGCTGTTTGGCGCTGGTGCCACGCATGCAGGAGGCGCAGCTCGCCCGACCCAT
The DNA here is from genome assembly GCF_000420625.1 of Fodinicurvata sediminis DSM 21159. Lineage (NCBI taxonomy): Bacteria > Pseudomonadati > Pseudomonadota > Alphaproteobacteria > Rhodospirillales > Rhodovibrionaceae > Fodinicurvata > Fodinicurvata sediminis. The sequence goes on from NZ_ATVH01000001.1 coordinate 22,706, forward strand.
CGATCTCTGCTTCTCTTATGACGAGGAAGTGGGCTGCCGGGGCGTCGACGGGCTGATCGAATACATCGCCACGCTGGAGAACAGGCCCGGCCTCTGCCTGGTCGGCGAGCCCACGGGCATGGACGTGGTGACCGGCCACAAGGGCAAGCTGGCCGTGGAATGCGTGGTGAAGGGCAGTGTCGCGCATTCCAGCCTGGCGCCACGTGCGGCCAATGCCGTGCAGACGGCCGCGCGCCTTGTGTCGCGTATCGCCGACATGGCCGATGCGGTGGAGCGCGACGGGCCCTTCGATGCTCGCTATGACGTGGAGCACACGACGATCCATGTCGGCCAGCTGCAGGGCGGGCAAGCGTTGAATATCGTTCCGGACCACTGCTCCTTCGTCTTCGAGTTCCGCCATCTGCCCATCGACGATCCCTTCGCGAAGCTGGAAGAGTTCAAGGCTTATGGCCGCGAGCTGGAAGCCGTCATGCATAAGAAGGCGCCGGATGCCTCCATTACCTGGAACCAGCTGTTTTCCTTTCCCGGCCTGGACATGGACGAGGAGGATGAAGCCGTGACCTTCATGAAAGGCCTGGCTGCGACCAACAGCACGCGCCGCGTGGCCTATGGCACGGAAGGCGGCAAATTCCAGCAGCATGCCGGAATCCCCACGGTGATATGCGGACCTGGCCACATCGATCAGGCGCACAAGGCAAACGAGTTTGCCGCGCTGACGCAATTGGCAGAGATGGAGCAGTTGCTTGGCCGGCTGGTCGAGCGGCTGTGCCAGGAGGCCTGAGCGTGTAGGATACGGGTCAGTACATCAGTCTGGAGGAGGATAGAATCATGGCGCAGGACGAGCAGACCTGGGAAGCGGGCGAGCGCAGGCGCCTGCAGTTGCTGACCTGGCCGGATATCGAGGAGTACCTGCAGACCTCGAGCAGTATCCTGATCCCCATCGGCTCTACCGAGCAGCACGGGCCCACAGGCCTGCTGGGCACCGACGCACTCTGTCCGGAAGTGCTGTCCCGCGGTGTCGCCGCACGCACCGGTGCCCTGATCGCGCCGACGCTGTCCATTGGCATGGCGCAGCACCATCTGGGCTTTCCGGGCAGCATTTCACTGCGCCCAAGCACACTGATCGCCGTGGTTCGTGACGTGGTCACCTCTCTGGCCAGCCAGGGCTTCGAGCGCTTCTTCTTCGTGAACGGCCATGGCGGCAACATTGCCACCCTGCAGGCCGCCTTCTCGGAGATTCATGCCGATGTCTCCTATGGCGCTCAGAGCAACCGCGCCTCCCTCCAATTCCAGTTGCACAGCTGGTGGATGCTGCCTTCGGTGCGTGCGCGCAGTGCCGAGCTGTTCGGAGAGGCCGAGGGCTCGCACGTGACCTGCAGCGAGGTTTCGCTGACGCACTATGCCCATGGCCCCCACATGAAATCGCGTCCGCTCTCGCCGAAGATCGCGCCCAAGGGGCCCATCGGCGATGCCCGGGACTTCCGTTCGCGCTTTCCCGACGGCCGCATCGGCTCGGATCCCACTCTGGCGAATGCCGAGGCCGGCGAGACGCTTTACGAGGCCGCGCTGGAGGACCTTTGCGGGGCGTGGGAGGAATTTACGGGAACGAGTGAATAACCGGCCCTAGGGGGAGCACTTCGAGGAAGTCACCCCGTTTCGCGCACGACGTGGACGGTGCAGGCGGAATGCCTGACGACGCGGGCGGCCGTGGAGCCGAGGAGGAAATCGCCGAAGCCTGGCTTGTGAGAGGCGATGACGATCAGGTCGCTTTTCTTTTGCTTTGCAGCGGCCAGAATTTCGCTGGGCGCGTGCCCGGTTCTGACCATGATGTTCTCGGAAAGGCCATTATCCCGGGCAATCTTCTTCAACTGATTGCGGACTTCGTCATCGCGCTCGTCACGGATGCTTTGCGGCACCTGGGAACGGACATAGGCCGGAATGTCCTCGATTACGTTGAGCAGGAGGATCTCTGCATCTTCGGCCGCAAGCACACGTGCTGCAGCGACCATGGGCTGGATCCTTTCGCTGTGGGACAGATCGACTGGGATAATGACGGATTTGTACATGGAAGCCTCCTTATTTGCCGTGCCCTTGCTTCCCGGTTTGAGAGAGGACCGGCATTCCAATTCCGGGTCACTATATTATATCCATCCGGGTGCTGTGAAACCTTTTGGGATAGAGATTGAAGCCCCACCACTTGATGAGTGAGAAGCAGGGGTAAGCGACACTTGTCGTCAGGCCTCGGAAGAAGCGCTTTCAGCAAGGACCTCGCGGAGCTTTTCGGCCAATGCCTGACGGCGGTATGGCTTGGTCAGCAGGTGTATGCCCGGATCGACCTGCCCATGATGGACAATGGCGCTGTCGGTGTAGCCGGAGGTGAAGAGCACGGGCAGCTTAGGGTGGAGCTGCCGGGCCTTCTCTGCCAACTCCCCTCCGTTCATACCCCCGGGCATAATCACATCTGTGAACAGAAGGTCCAGATCCACCTCACGCTCCAAAACCTCCAGTGCCTTTGCTCCATTTTCCGCACTGACCACCCGATAGCCAAGGCTTTCCAGTTGACTGGTGACATGGCCGCGAACGAGATCGTCATCCTCGACCACCAGTATGCGTTCGGGGCCACCGGTTGTCTCTTCGGTACCGGCTGTAGCCTTTTCATCCTCGGGGCCTCCGAATCCACGGGGCAGGTAGAGCTTCACAGTGGTGCCCTGACCTTCTTCGGAATAGATGACAACCTGTCCCTGCGATTGACGTGCAAAGCCATAGACCATGCTGAGGCCAAGACCGCTGCCCTTGCCGGTTTCCTTGGTCGTAAAGAATGGGTCGAAGGCACGGGAAGCAACGTCCGGCGGCATGCCGCTTCCGGTATCGGATATGGCCAGCATCACGTAGGGGCCAGGGGCAATCCTTTCGTCTCCATCACCATAACCCTGGTCCAGATGAACGTTCTGGACCTCGATTGTCAGATTTCCTCGTTCTGGCATGGCATCACGGGCGTTGATGCAGAGGTTGAGCACAGCGCTTTCAAGCTGAACCGGGTCAACAAGGGCTTTCCAGACACCATCGCTTAGCTGGACATCAATCTGTATATGCTCGCCCAGTGTGCGGCGCAGCAAGCTGCCCATATCATGGATCAGGTTGGCCACATCCGTTGGTTCCGGAGCCAGAGGCTGTTGCCGGGCAAAGGCCAGGAGGTGTTGGGTCAAATCGGCGCTGCGCTCTGCTGCCGTCTGTGTCATTTCGGCAAGCGAATGCAGTTCGTGGTCTTTCGGCAAGGATGCGGTCATCGTCTCCGTGTTTCCGAGAATCACGGTCAGGAGGTTGTTGAAGTCATGGGCGATCCCTCCCGTCAACGCACCGATGGCCTTCAGCCGTTCGGATTGCGACAGACGCTCTGTAAGGCGTCTGTTCTCAAGCATGCGTCCGATGTGAGAAGCCACAGCCTGGACCATCTCTCGTTCTTCGCTGAAGAAGACCTCATCCTGGTTTATGCCGGTTACGCGATGCTCGCTGTACCCAACTTCGACGAAGCCCATCACATGGTCACTGGATCCTATCGATCCCTGTATCGAATGAGTCGGTTGGCCCCAGCCGGGGGACAGGTATTGCGCATCTTCCAGTTCTATCCGGGCGATGCAGATGTCGGTATGGAACAGACTTTCCGGCAGCATGCGCACGATCTGGTCGCAAACGTCCTGTATGGAATGAAGTGGATTGGACGTGATCTCCAGCACACGGTAAAGGCAGCGTAATTCCTTGATGCGTTCGCGCAGCTGCACCTGATGGTGCTTGCGTTCCGTGACGTCGGACATGCCGCCCACAAGACGCACAGGCATGCCCTCTGCGTCCAGGATCAGGCAGGCGTGGTCTTCCATGTGCAGGATCTTCCCGTCCTGTCGCAGCACACGGTATTCACTTTCCCAAAATTCCTGCCTGTCGCTTATCGCCTGCTGCAGGTCGTGCCAGACTCTGGCCCTGTCGTCAGGATGCAGCCATGGTCTCCAAAGTTCTGGTGTTTCGACATCCTGAGGAGCGCAGCCAAGCAGCATCGTCACGTCCGGGCTCCACCAGAGCCTGTCGGTTCGCAGGTCCCAGTCCCAAAGGACGTCGGATGTTGCGGAGGAAATGGCCTGGAAGCGTTGCTCGCTCTCACGAAGGGCCAACTCCGCTTCCTTGCGCCGGGTGATATCCTGTGCCGTTCCCAGAAACTTGAGGATCTGCCCATCTTCGTCACGGATCGACGTTCCCTGGTCGGATATCCAGCGTTGGCTGCCATCCGGACGCAGGATGCGGTATTCGGCATTGAAACCTGTTGCTTGCTGGGCGGACAGGGCGTGCTCGACCTGTTCACGGTCCTCCTCGTGAATCGCCTCCAACCAGGCATAGGGGTTGTGATAGATTTCCTCACGCGAGCGGCCCCAAATTCGCTCGAATGCCGGGCTGACGTAGTGCATCTGATCCCCGGAGGGACTGCGGATCCAGAAGACCTCGTTGATATTTTCTGCAAGCTCGCGGAAGCGTTCCTCGTTTCGGCGCAGCGCTTCCATGGCGCGCGTCCGTTCGATCATGATGGAGGTCAGATTGGACAGGCGGTCGATCAGGTCCAGGTCGGCGGTGTTCGGTGCACGCGGTTCACGATAGTAAAGGGAAAAGGAGGCCAGGATTTCTCCATTGGCACTCTTGATTGGTGTCGACCAGCAGGCTCTGAGCCCGTTGGCTAGAGCCAGGGGGCGAAAGTCGAGCCACAGCGGATCGTTCTCTATGTCCGTCACGATCACGCGCTCGCCCTGATACATGGCTGTGCCGCAGGAGCCGACAGCAGGCCCGATCATCACGCCGTCCAGGGCCTGGATATAGCTGTCGGGCAGGCTGGGAGCTGCTCCAGGCCGCACATGCTGTCCATCACTGTCGAGAAAGACGATGGAAGCCAGTGTTCCGGGAAGGAGGGATTCGGCACGTAGGAGCATCACCTCCATGACCGTATTCAGATCCGTACCCGCAGAGACCAACTGCAGGATATCTTTCTCGAGCTGGGTCGTCTTGCGAAACCTGTCCTTCCGGGTGACATCGCGGAAGGAGACCACCGCTCCCGTAATGCTGTCACGTTCGTTGATGAGTGGAGCGACGGTGAAATCGACCGTTACATGTGAGGCTCCTTTCCGAAAGAAGGTCTCGCCCTCGCTGCGTCGTGTCACGCCATCCTGAAGGGTTCGGTGGATCGGGCACTCCTCTTTTGGGTAGACCGAGCCATCGGCATAACTGTGGTGGAACAGATCGTGAGAATTCTGGCCCAGAACGTCACTGTCCTGCCAGCCGAGCAGGGTTTGGGCCGCCGGATTCTGTCTCTGGATGCAGCCCCGCGCATCGAGGACCAGAACTGCATCGGCGATGGAGTTGAGTATGGATTCGCCCGTGCGCCGTTCGGCTTGCAGGTGTTCGCGCATTTCATGCTGGGCCGTGACGTCGATCATCAGACCATGAAGGCGTGTCCCGTCCCGGGATTCATAGAAGGAAACCAGGTCGTGGAGCCACACGGTCCGCCCGTCGGCGGCGATCATGCGATATTCCAGATGGTGATTCTGTCCCTTGCGAACCTGCTCCTTGCAGTATTCGGGCACCTGTTCGGCATCATCGGGATGCAGGTGGCGCACCCAGAAATCCGGTTCTCGGGTCCACTGTTCGCAGGGGTAGCCCAGTATGTCCTCGACCTTGGGACTTACGAAGCTGTACTGAAGGCTGTCGGGGGCGGCTTCCCAGACTGCCCCGTCGATTGAGGCAATCAGATTTTCAAGCTGCCGCTGATCCGGGGCTCCATTGTCTGCATCCGTCATCCTGGCCACCCTCGTTTCTCAACAGCGTAATATTGCGGCAGATACAACATGTCCGCAGACTGAGTCTTATTCGTTTCCCTGGAACTTGTCAGCCGTTTGGCACAGTAAAACAAATGGCATGGACAGCTATCGGGCACGACAGGAACCGTTAAGATGTTTCTGTCATCGTTGGCTTCTATTACAGAATATTCCTGTTATGCTCCCCAAGGATCAGGTCACATCGGCTGTGAAATATTTGACAGCATTCCTGATTCTCCCCTCTGCTTTAGGCGTGCCATATCGCGCCCCAATCAAAGAACAAACACGAGGGTGAGGCGAATTGATAAAAACAACAGGAGGCTTGTATGAGAAAAACATTGCATGGACTGGTTGGCGGAACGGCCTTTGCCGTGGTTGGCGCACTGGGGCTGAATACAGCGGCCGCGGAAGCACTTGTGGCCGGGGTCGAGGCATCCTTTCCGCCCTGGGCCTATGTGGAAGATGGCGAGTACAAGGGCATCGCGATCGATGCCATGCGTGCCATCGCCGAGGACCAGGACATGGAGGTCGAGTTCAAGGACCTGCCATGGCCCTCGCTGATTCCAGCACTGGCAAAGGGACGAATTGACCTGCTGGTGACGGGCCTCAACATCACGGAAGAGCGCAACGAAGTTCTCGATTTCTCGATTCCCTGGTGGGAGAACGATGACGAAGTGCTCGTGGCCGAGGACTCGGAGCTGAACGTGGTCACAGCGCTTTGCTGTGGGGCTACGGTTGGAGCCCAGGGCGGTGCCACGCAATTTCAGTGGCTCGAGGACAACCTGGCGGCCAACGATGACGTGGGCATCACCCTGCGCAGCTACGAAGATTACGTGACGGCCGTCGAGGATATGGGCGCGGGACGTCTGGACGCCGTGGTGACCTCCACCGACACGGCCGAGGACTTCATTGCCAAGGACCGGCCGGTGAAGATCGTCGGGACCATCCAGCAGAACCAGCCGCAGGCCTTGGCGGTGGAGAAGGGGGATCCCAACGAGATCCTGAGCAAGCTCAACGCCGGTATCATGAATATCTATGAATCCGGTCAGTGGTCCGAGATCGTGAAGGAGTACTCCCCGCAGTCGACCATCCGGAGCATTCCGACGAGCATGCCGGACTACGTGGATGCCTACGAGGAGCCGATTCCCGGCTATTCCGACTGAGACCCTTGCGGCGGAGCCTTAGGCTCCGCCGCATTCCCATATGTGAGTTTATCCGGATCCGGGCATGATCGTCGAAATCATCATAAGCCAGATGCCCTATCTGCTGCACGGTCTCTGGGTGGCTCTGCAGCTGTTGGTCTGCCTGCTGGCATTGGGTCTCGTGCTGGGCCTGTCCCTCGCATTACTCGAGGTCTATGGCCACTGGACGCTGCGCTGGCTGGGCATCCTGTTCGAAAGAATTTTCCGCGGCATTCCCGCCATCGTGCTGTTGCTGCTGTTCTATTACGGGGTCACAGACTTCGTGGAGATAGGATCCTTCACGGCGGCCGTGTTGGCACTGGGCCTGCGTTCAGCGGCCTACCAGTCCCAGATCTTCCGAGGCTGCATTCTCTCGGTCCCGCCGGGCCAGATGCAGGCGGCGCGCGCCATGGGCATGTCCAAGATGAAGGCGGTCAGGGATATTGTCCTGCCGCAGGCCCTGCGCCTGTCCATCGGGCCCTGGACCAACGAGTTCTCAAGCGAGATGAAAGCAACCTCGCTGGCCTATGTGATCGGCGTGGTCGAGCTGACCCGCCAGGCGAAGTACATCATCTCCAGCACCCAAGGGAATATCCTGATCGTCTTTGCGGTGGTCGCGGCTCTCTACTTCATTTTCAACCGGCTGGGAAACTGGGGCCTCTACAAGCTGGAGAAGAGGCTGGCCGTGCCGGGGTTCGAGCAAAGAGGGGACGCCTGAGATGCTTCTCAAGGTCGAGAACATTCACAAGCGCTACGACGATGCCGAGGTGCTGAAGGGCGTGTCGCTCGAGATGGAAACAGGGCAGTCGAAGGTCATCATGGGGCCCTCGGGGACGGGCAAGTCCACCCTGCTGCGCTGCATCAACTACCTGACACCCCCGGATGAAGGCCGGGTCCTGGTCGAGGGCACGGAGATCACCTCGCGCAACCTCAACAGGATGCGCGAGAAGCTGGCTTTCGTCTTCCAGGACTTCAATCTCTTCACCCATTTGCGTGCCGTCGACAATGTGGCCATCGGCCCGCGCAAGATCCGGGGCATGAGCAAAGGGGCGGCCCACGAGCTGGCCATGCGCGAGCTGGAACGGGTAGGCCTGTCAGAGCGCGCCCATGCCTATCCGGCCGAACTCTCGGGCGGGCAGCAGCAGCGTGTTTCCATCGCCCGCGCCCTGGCCATGGAGCCGAAGATCATCCTGTTCGACGAGCCGACGAGCGCCCTGGATCCGGAGCTGACCGGAGAGGTGGTGGCCGTCATGAAGAACCTGGCCAATGAGGGTATGACGATGCTGCTGGTCAGTCACGAGGTCGGTTTTGCCCGCCAGGCGGCGGACGAGATCATCTTCATGGACGGCGGCCATATCCTGGAGCAGGGGCCGCCTGCACAGCTGTTTGATGCGCCCCAGCACGAGCGTACGCGCCAGTTCCTGAGTCGGATCGGCGAGGGCGGGGAGGCCGCATGAGCGAGTTCTATGCCTTCGCCGTCGAGCACTTGCCCTACATACTGGAAGGGCTGCCAATCACCCTGGGGCTCTGGATCCTGGCCATATCGATGGGGGCGGTTTTCGGGCTCGTGCTGGCTTGGGCGCGTCTCTACGGAAACACCCTCGTCTATGCGGCCGCCACCGTGTACGTTGAGCTGTTCCGCGGCACACCGATGCTGGTGCAGATGCTGTTCATCTATCTGGGCCTGCCCGAGATCGGGATTGTGTTCGACCCCTTCACGGCGGCCGTGATTGCCATCGGACTCAATACCTCGGCCTATCAGGCAGAGTATTTTCGCGGCGCCATCCGCTCCATTCCCAGAGGGCAGATGCAGGCCGCGCGCGCCATGGGCATGACGTCCCTGCAGGGCTTGCGCTGGATCGTATTGCCCCAGGCCCTGCGCCGGGTGATCCCCCAGTGGTCTAACGAGGCCATTCTGGAACTGAAATACACATCCATCGCCTATGCCATCGGCGTGTCCGAGATCACGGCGCGGGCCGAGAAGGTGGGATACGAGACCTTCATGTTCTTCGAGGTCTTCCTGTTGCTGGCCCTCGTCTACATAGTCCTGACCGGGACTGTCGCCCAGGTACTGCAATACCTGGAAAAGCGCACAGCTGTGCCGGGGCTGTAATACGCGAAAGCTGTCACTTCATTGCGAAGTGACAGGCCCTCTCAATGGTCTTCTGTCGGGCGATATCCTGGGTCCTGCCACTTGAACGTCATATCGCGACGTTTAGTTTATTTAGAGAAAAGCGGGTGCCCATAGGCAATCCGCGCCGGCCAGGAGATGGGATTTCAAGGGAAATGCCCAATGGTCGGACAGTTCCTGGATCGGATGTAGTCCTGAACGATAATCGAGTGGGCGGTTTAGTACGCATGTTTTCACGGCTTCGTTATTTTCTCGCCGCTGGTCTTGTGCTGGCGGCCGGAACTGCTGCCCTGGCTCAGGAAGAACGAGCCGTTGTGGTCGTCGAGACTTCGGAACGGGCCGACATTATTGAACAGGTTCCCCTGACGGGCACGGTTACCTCTGCACGCGTGTCTCCCGTCTCCAGCGAGATTGCAGGCAAGGTGTCCAGTACTCAGGTCGAAAGCGGTGATCATGTTGCAAAGGGGGATAAACTGATCGAACTGGATAGCGAATTCGCCAAGCTGGCCTTGCGTCAGGCCAAGGGTGCAACTCGGGAAGCACAGGCCGGGCTGGAGGATGCTGAACGTCGCCTGAGCGTTGCCCAGCGTCTGGTTGGACAGCGGGCAGTTTCCGAGACGGAACTGCGTACGCGTGAGACGGAGGTCGAAACCGATAGGGCCGTTCTGGAAAGGCTGCAGGCCGAACAGGAAGAACAGGCATTACGGCTTGAGCGTCATGAGATCACCGCCCCTTTTTCGGGCGTTATTGCCCAGCGCAAGACCGAAGTCGGAGCCTGGGTCGCTCCTGGGTCTGCTGTAGTCGAACTGGTGGCCATGGATGAACTGCGCATCGATGTGCCTGTACCACAGGATGATTTCCCACGCCTTGAAGGGGACACGGGTGTCTCGGTAGAGCTTGAGGCCTTTCCTGGCGAGGTTTTTGAAGCACGCCTGGATCGGGTTGTTCCGGTTGGCGATCCCAGTGCCCGGACATTCACAGCCCGCGTGGTTCTGGAGGACGATCAGATAGACCTGACCCCGGGCATGTCGGCCCGCGTGACGCTGCACCTGGCAACTGGCGAGCGGGACCCGGTCATACCTAGAGATGCACTGATACGATACCCAGACGGTCGCACGGTGGTCTGGACCGTTGAAAACCGGGACGGCGCATTACGTGCTTCCGAACGCTTGGTGGAAACAGGCCTGGCTTTTGACGGACAGCTGCAGATTCGCGAAGGCCTGGAGGCTGGAGAGCGAGTCGTCGTCGAAGGCAATGAAGGTCTGCGTCCGGGACAGGCCGTGCGCCTGGAAGAGGACGCTTCGTGAAGACCCCCTTGCAGACGATAGCCGGCTGCGCGCCCTCGGAGGTCTGAGGCATGCTCGAAGGTATCGTGCGGCGGGGGACGCTGATGGCGGTCATCCTGTTGATCCTCTGCGTGATCGGAGTGGTTGCGGCCTTGCGTATCCCGGTCCAGATGATCCCGGATCTGGAGGTGCGCACGATTACCGTCCGTACGAACTGGCCGGGCGCGACACCGCAGGATGTCGAAAAGGACATCGTGGTTGAACAGGAGGAGTATCTGAGCTCGATACCCGGCCTCGAGCGGATGGTGTCCACAGTTTCCAGCGGGCGTGCCGAGGTTGAGCTGGAATTCCCCTATGATGTTGATATCACGGAAACATTGATTCGCGTGAACAATGCGCTGAGCCAGGTGCCCTCTTATCCGCAGAACGTAGACCAGCCCCGCGTCTTTGCCACTTCTTTCTCCGACAACGCCTTCATGTACTTCCGCGTGGCGCCCCTACCCGGTAATCCACGCGGCATCGATATGAACATGATGGGCGATTTCATAGACGATAATGTGCGCAGTCGCCTGGAGCGGGTTCAGGGTGTTTCGCAAGCCGAATTCAGGGGCGGGGAACGACAGATCCAGATCCTGGTCGAGCCCGACCGCCTGGCCGGCCGGGATCTGAGCCTGGTCGACCTGCGCGATGCGATTACCGAGCGAAACCGAGACGTCTCTGGTGGAGAGCTGGAAAGCGGAAAGCGCAGGTATCTGCTGCGGACGGTAGGTCGTTATGCCGATATCGAGGCACTGGAATCCACGATTCTAGATCGGCGTGGGGATTCCATCCTTCGCCTCTCCGATGTGGCGCAAGTCCGTCTCGGTCATTTCGAGCCGGGAGAAATCAATCTGGTTGACGGCGAGGCCGTCCTGGGCCTCTCCATACGGCGGGAAGCCGGGTCCAACGTCATCGAGATCAAGCGCGCGGTGATGGAGGAACTCGAGGCGATCAACGAGGGTGTTCTGGAACCCGCCGGCATGCGGCTGTCGCTGACGAATGACGACGTTCGCTATGTCGAAGACTCGGTGACAAATGTATGGCTCAACCTGATCCTCGGCGCCTGCCTAGCCACGCTGGTGATGTATGCCTTCCTGCGGTCCTTCCGCACGACATTCGTGGGTGTGGTCGGAATTCCCATCTGTACCATTGCCGCCTTCCTGGGGCTCCTGCTTGCCGGTCGAACCATCAACGTCATCTCTCTTGCCGGTGTGGCCTTCGCCATCGGTATGACCCTGGACAACAGTATCGTGGTCCTGGAGAGCATCGACATGGCGCGCCGGCGCGGCATGGATCGCTTCCAAGCTGCCGTTCAAGGCGTCCGGGAGGTCTGGCCTGCCATCGTGGCCTCGACCCTGACCACGGTTCTGGTGTTCACGCCGATCGTCTTCATCACCGAGGAAGCGGGCCAGCTCTATTCCGATGTGGCGATTGCCATCTCGGCCTCGATCCTGACCTCCATGCTGGTGGCGATCACCGTCATTCCGACACTGGGAGCACGAATCCTGACTGTTGGCAGTGCTGCGGGGCAGAAGGGCCGTGCCGCGGGACAGAGGGCCAACGCTGGCAGGGAGGAAACGGCCGGAACACGGCAGAGCACCGTGCTGCATGCCGTCAATTGGATCATCGCCCGGCCCCTGCGACGCCTCGTCTGCATTGCTGTGACGTTGGGGGTGAGTGGCTTTATCATCCTGGAACTGACGCCTCCGGCCGAATATCTGCCCGAGGGCGAGGAGGCCAAGACCTTCGCGAGCATGAACGCACCGCCGGGCTATAATCTCTCGACCATGACAGAGATCGCACGCGAACTGGAAGACAGGCTGCGTCCCTATCAGGAGGCTTCGCCGGGAGACTATGAGGCCGGCCGCGCGCCGATACCGGCACTGGGGCAGTTCAGCATCTCTGCCCAACCCCAATCTGTTCGCATCATCGCCACCACGAAGGATCCCGGTCAGATCGAAGCGCTCATGGACGAGCTCTCCCGAATCTACGGAGAGTATCCCGGCATGCGCTCGTTTGTCTCCAGAGGTTCCATCATCACCAGCAACGAGGGTGGGACGCGCAGTGTCAACCTGGACATCTCGGGTCCGGAGTTGCAGGAAATCTATCAGGTTGCCGAAGCTGCCTATCGGCAGGCCGAACAGGTTTTCGACAACCCACGCATTCAGACCACCCCCGCCACCCTCTCGCTCTCTCAGCCCCTGATCCTGGTCCATCCGGATTGGGATCGTGCCTCCGAATTGGGGTTTAATGCCGAGCAATTGGGCTTCAGCGTAGCCGCTCTGAACGACGGGGCTTTTGTCGGCGAGTTCTTCAGCCAGGACGACAAGATTGACATATATCTCTACAGTCAGGTCGGGCAGGATGCGACGCCCGACCGTCTTGGCCAGCTGCCGCTTTTTACACCGCAGGGCACGACGGTGCCACTGTCCTCGATCGCCCGGATCGAAGAGACGGTGGATACGAGTTCAATACGCCGGGTCAATGGCAACCGGACAGTTACACTGAACATCATTCCGCCGCGTTCCGTTCCTCTGGAAGCAGGTGTCGCACGTGTGGAGCAGGAGGTTGTGGGGCAGTTACGCGCGGCCGGAGAAATTCCGGGCAGCATCACCCTGGATATATCCGGTGCAGCAGATCAGCTTGAGGCAACGCAGGATGCCCTGCTCGAGAATTATGCCGTGGCCATCGTTATCGTCTACCTTCTGCTGGTGGCGATCTTTACCCACTGGGGCTATCCGCTGCTGATCATGACGACAATCCCGCTCGGGGTTGCTGGCGGAATCGTGGGATTGGCTCTGATGAATCTGGTGGGCGGCCTGCTGCCTCGGATCGGGCTGCCGGAGATCAGCCAGCCCTTCGACATGATCTCCATGCTGGGCTTCCTGATCCTGATGGGTACGGTGGTAAACAATCCGATTCTGCTTGTTCATCGCGCCATGGTAAACATGCGCAAGGCGGGAAGCGACCCTCAGGAGGCCGTCTCCGAGGCCGTAGCTTCACGCCTGCGGCCTATCGCCATGTCCAGCATCACCACGATCTTTGGACTTGCTCCCCTGGTCTTTGCACCTGGGTCCGGAAGTGAGCTCTATCGCGGTGTGGGGGCCATTGTGTTGTTCGGCATCATGGGGGCAGCTGTCGTCGCCCTGACCTTCCTGCCGGCTTTGACCGTCTTTGTGCTCCACTGGAGCCGTCGCAAGGCCACGTGATATACACTTGGCACGGCGCTTCCAGACGCGTCTGTGCCTCAACCTTCTCACAAGCGTAGGGAAGCTCCTCGGAGATATCCTGGAGTTGAGTGCTGTAGGCACGTCGTTTCCATCACCGGGAGTGGCCAATGCAGATTCGACCGAGTGGCGGGTCTGGTCAGGCTTTGCGTATTCTGACTGCGATTCTGGCATTTTCCCTGTTGCTCTTCGCTTCCTACGCAGGTGCTGGGTCGCCCGCCAACTGCGACAAAATGGGCCAGGAAATCCGCACCCGCTACGATGCCCATCTTGAGGGCTTCTCCATCAGCAAGCAGAGGCATTACGCGCAGCGCCTCTACCGGATAACCGGTAACAAGGACTATCTTCACGGGAATCTGCGTTACGCCCGGCGTCTACTGGGCAGGCTGCGTGTCGATATCGCCGGGTTGAAGCTGCCAGGTTATGCCTTGATGCAAAGCCGGAAAGTGGTGGAGGACTATGCTTCCCGCACCGAGAAGCAGCGGGCCCGCAAGGAGATGCTGGGCACATGGGGTGAGATCGCCTATGCCAAGAACCTGGCGTTCCGGCTGGTACAGGCGAAGTACCATGGTTTGCTGCACGAGGCTTTCCTGCCCGATTACCAGCGTGCGCTGTCCTATCTGGCTTCAGTGGATTTCCGCGCCTTCCTGAGCGACCCTGAAGTGCTTCGCGTATATGCCCCCCAGGTGGCCAATCAGCTCTATTACCTGCATGAACTCGGCGTATCGGATCTGCGTGGGCCAGTGCTCGCCGCCTTCCGGGACCTTTATCCGCCCGCGCGCGACGGTGCTCTCTCACGGGCCGAATACCGCAACAAGATCTATGGCATGACACACTTCGTCATCGCCGCCAGCCGTTACTACCAGCAGCCTGTCCAGCGTCAGGAATTCGACTGGATACTCGCGTATTTCGAAGAGAATCTGGAGGTCATCCTGCGAAGGACCAAGGAGGACATCTATACTGAAGTTGCCTTGAGTTTCCTGTTGGCCGGAGAAGAGAAGCATGCGGCGGTGGAGCGTATCCGGCAGGCGCTCCGGGAAGTCTATGACCCCGAGGCCGCCATGATTCCGTCCGAGACGGGCGAAACAGGGGATCTGGCCGCAGGCGAGCACCGCAATGTCCTGGCCGTCATGCTGTTCTGCTGGCCCGAGCAGCTTCATGTGGGCCCGGATCTGTCCGACCTGGTTTCCCGCCGTGTACAATGAGCCGGCCAGGCGTCAGCTGTTTTCTTCCTCGATAAGATGTTCGAGCGGCAAGGCTTGGCAGGTGATCGGGGACTTGATGACGATGTAGCTGAAGTACTTCTCGATCCCGATTCTGCGGTCCAGCAGGTTTTCCATCAGCTGCTGGTAGTCCGATACACTGCGGGATACGAACTTCAGAAGGTAGTCATAACCGCCACTGACCAGATGGCATTCCATGAGTTCGGGGGTCTGCCGGATACCGGCCTCGAAGCGCACAAAGTCCTCGCGCCGATGATCGCGCAGGGTCACCTCCGTGAAGACCGTGATGCAGTCGGCCAAGCGCTGCAGGGCGATGCGGGCACCGTAACCGGAGATATAGCCGGCCGCCTCCAGCCGTTTGACGCGCTGCAGGCAGGGGCTCTGGGATAGCCCGACCGCATCGGCGAGCGCGGCATTGGTCATGCGCCCGTTCTCCTGAAGCTGTACGAGGATCTTCAGGTCGATGCGGTCGAGTTTTCCGGTTCGGCTCATGGCTTTGGAGCGTGCGAGACTTCAGCCCCGAAGCTCTTCCTGGTGAGCCTTTACCAGGTCAGCCATGCTGTTGAAGGTAAATGCGCAGCTGGGCATCTTTCCCGGGTTCATGGTCGCGCCGAATCCTTCCTTGTCATGCCGGCGGTAGATCCAGCAGGAGGTCAGGTCGTTGTTGTCGGCGGGCACATGGTCGTGGAACATGCTTTCGGCCGTATGCAGGATGTCCTTCTTCTCGATGCCGTGCCGGCCCAGCTGTTCCAGCATGTAGTCGAAGTTGCGCTGGTTGGGCTTGTAGGAGCCCATGTCCTCGGCGGTGAAGATGGCGTCGAAATCAACCTGCAGCTTGCGGCGCGCACCTTCGAAGGAGGTGTTGTCCACGTTGGACAGGATGACGAGCTTGTAGTGGCGCTTGAGGTACTGCAGGGCGCCGGCGCTGTCCTCGAAAGCCGGCCAGTCAGGACACGAATTCCCATAGGCCATGCACTCGTCCCAGGAAACTTTCAGGCCCCATTCCTCGGCCAGGCGCTTGTAGACCACGGCCAGCAGTTCCGGATACTTCTTCGCCGGTGTCTGCTTCTGCGCATGGGATTCGTGAAAAGCGTGGGCCTCGAGGACTTCGTTATGGCTTGGCTTCTTGTCCAGCCTGTCGATCAAGGGCTTGGTGCCGGTGATCATGGCGCTTTCCCAGTCGATCAGGGTGCCATAGCAGTCGAACGTGAGTACTTTGAAATCAGTCAATCGCATCTCTTACCTCCGGTATATCCAGGATGTCGTTGAGGGTCTTGGTCAGGCGGTCGGCCATCAGGTCCACTTCGTCAAGCGAGATCGATAGCGGCGGCGCCAGCCCGATGATGTCGTCGGCAAAGGCTCGGAAGATCACGCCGTTGGCGTAGCCGTGTTTTGCCAGGAATTTGCTGAGGCCCAATTCCGGCGAGGGTTTCGTCTTCTCGCTCTTGTTCGTGACCAGTTCTATTCCGGCCAGCAGCCCGCGGGAGCGGACATCGCCGACCAGCGGATGGTCCGCCAGTTCCCCGAGCCTCTGGGCGAAGCGTGCGGCGCTCTTTTGTCCGTTGGCGAGAATGCCGCCTTCAGTGTAGAGCCGCAGGACTTCGAGTCCCACCGCCGCGCTGACGGGATGACCTGAATAGGTGAAGCCGTGACCCACCGGAGCACCCGCTTTCGCGTTGTCCGCGATGGCACGGTAGAAGGGGTCCGAAAGCAGGACTGCGCCCATGGGCGAATAACCCGCTGTCAGGCCCTTGGCCAGCGTCATGATGTCCGGGGTGACCTCTTCGCCCTCGCAGGCGAACATGGGGCCGGTGCGCCCAAAACCGGTGATCACCTCGTCGGCGATGAACAGGATATCAAGGCGCCGGCAGGCCTCGCGCATGGCCTTCAGCCAGCCCTGGGGCGGCACGATGACACCGCCCGAGCCCTGGATCGGCTCGGCGATGAAGGCGGCAACGCTCTCGGGGCCCAGTTCTTCCACCTTGGCCTCCAGTTCGGCGACACTGTCACGGATGACGGTGTCCGAGTCACTGCCTTCGGGATGCCGATAGGGATAGGGGGAAGAGATGTAGTGCTGCCAGGGCAGGGGCAGGTCGAAGCCTTCATGGAAGACGGGCAGGGCTGTCAGTCCAGAGCCCACGGAGGAGGAGCCGTGATAGCCGCGCTTGAGCGAGATGAAGTGCTTCTTCTCCGGCTGGCCGGTGAAATTGTAGTAGGCGCGTACAAGCTTGACGGCAGAATCGACGGCATCGGACCCGCCCAGGGTGAAGAAGGCATGATTCAGGTCGCCCGGTGCCAGTTCAGCCAGTCGTGTCGCCAGGCGGATTGCGGGTTCGCTGGAAAAGTGGAAATAGCCCGTGGCGTAGGGCAGCCGGCGCATCTGTTCGGCGGCCACCTCGACAATGCTCTCATGGCCATAGCCGACGTTGACGCACCAGAGCCCGGCAAAGGCGTCCAGAGATTCATGGCCTTCACTGTCGGTGACATAGACGCCCTGGGCTTTCTGCAGAACCGTGGCTCCGGTTTCTTCGTGCCCGCGCCAGGAAATCACGGGATGAACCAGATGGTCCCGGTCGAGTTCGATCAGGGAATTGGAGATCATTGGGAAGCCCCTTTCTGTGATGTCGGCCAAGTATAGGCCGCCTTGGCAAAACAGCTTGCTGAAGACAGTCGGTTGAAACGCAACCCCTTTGCTTCAGCCTGTGTTTCTCCGCATCTCCTGCCGTTCAGGCTACACCGGTTCCTAGATCGAACCGTCAGGTATCTCGACGGCTTGGATGTTGCGTGTCGAGGGTGAAAGCGCGGCCAGAGTCTGGGAGACGCGATTGCGAAACAAGGTGTTGTGTTCTCCGGCCAATTTTTCGGCTTCCTCAGAATCGCGGTTGCGAATGGCCTCGAAAATCTGGCGGTGATCCTCGACTGTCCGTTCCAGATGAGGTTTGAGAGGTGGAATTTCGGTGTAATGTTCGCTGAAACAGACTCGGATGATCCGCAAGCCTTCGCACATTACCCGATTATAGGCATGCTCTAGGAAGGGGTTACGGGCGGCCGCCGCAATTGCCAGGTGAAAGCGGTGATTGGCCTCTGTCAGGTCGAGACTGGCCTCATCGGCTGCATGGACTTCGAAGGTCCTCAGTTCCTCTTCGATCAACTCCAGATCCTCGGGTTGATGGCGAATCGCGGCCAGTTTGGTCACGGCGCGTTGAACAAGATCCAGGGCCTCGAAAAAACTGCGCAGATTGGCCAGGTCCAGGGGTGCCACGCGTGCACCGCGTCCACGCTGTATCGTCACCAGACCCTCTGAAGCCAAGCGAATCAGGGCTTCGCGGACAGGCGTTCTGGAAAGATGCAGCAGCGCAACCAGATGGCCTTCCTCCAGCTCCATGCTTGGCGGGAATTCCAGGCTCAGGATACGCCGACGAATTTCCGAATAGGCCCTTTCGGCGCCGCCCAAAGCATTTCCGCCATTCTTCTCTTCGGCTGCTGCGTTCTTCTCCTTCGTACTCAATGATCTTACCTCCCAAGCTTCACAGCGCCCGAATATCCGGGAATCGGGCCATTCCGT
This sequence comes from Fodinicurvata sediminis DSM 21159, assembly GCF_000420625.1. Lineage (NCBI taxonomy): Bacteria > Pseudomonadati > Pseudomonadota > Alphaproteobacteria > Rhodospirillales > Rhodovibrionaceae > Fodinicurvata > Fodinicurvata sediminis. The sequence continues at coordinate 41,207 of NZ_ATVH01000001.1, forward strand.
CCAGAGACAGGCCTTCTTGACGTCATGTATACCTGAAGTATATGCTCCATCGCCACAACGAGAAAGCAACAATGCAAGGGGAAACCCCCATGGAGATGGACGACTCTTCCTCGAACTGGGTGGTCGGTGTTGATGTTGGTGGAACCTTCACGGATTTCTATGCCTTCGAGCGATCCAGCAAGACAATCCGGGTGCACAAGACGCCCTCGACACCGGATAATCCGGCCAACGCAATAATTGCGGGGCTCGAACATCTTGGCGAAAGCGGCGCTGTTCCGCTGGAGGCTGTCACGCGGCTTGCCCATGGGACGACGGTTGCGACCAATGCGCTGATCCAGCGCAAGGGCGGTACCGTGGCTGTGGTCACGACACGGGGCTTTCGCGATCTCCTGGAAATCGGGCGTCAGGTGCGCCCGAAGATGTATGACCTGAAGGCTGATTATCCGCCGCCTCTGGCAAATCGTGAACACCGCTTCGAGATAACCGAGCGTATTGGTGCAGACGGCGAGGTCATCACGCCGCTGGATGAATCCGAGATTGATGCACTGGTCGAGCAGCTTCGGGAAATCGGAGCCCAGGCCTGTTCGGTCTGCTTGCTGTTTGCTTACGCCAATGCCGAACACGAACAGCGCATCGGGGAGATTCTCCGGGAACGCCTGCCGGATGTTGCCGTTTCTCTTTCCAGTGAGGTGCAGCCAGAGTTCCGGGAGTTCGAGCGTTTCTCAACGACTTTGTTGAACACCTACCTGCAGCCTGTGCTCAACGCCTACATGAGCCATCTCGAGCATGAGTTGGCACGCCTCTCTCCCGAGGCGCACGTCGGTATCAACCAGTCCAGTGGCGGCCTCATGTCCATCGAACGGGCGCGCTCATTCCCCATCCGCACCGCGCTTTCGGGCCCTGCAGCCGGTGCCATGGGGGCCATTCATGTAGCCGAGCTTGCCGAACGCCCGGATATCATCACCCTGGACATGGGTGGAACGAGCGCGGACGTCGCCCTGATCCGCAACTATGAAGCCGGACTTTCCTTCGAACGTGATGTGGCGGGTTTTCCCGTCCGTCTTCCGATGGTCGATATCAATACAGTCGGTGCGGGAGGAGGCTCGATCGCCTGGTTCGACCGCGACGGCCTGGTCAAGGTGGGACCGCTTAGCGCCGGCGCAGTTCCGGGGCCTGCCTGTTACAGTCGAGGGGGCACCGAGCCCACCGTCACCGATGCGAACGCCGTCCTTGGACGCCTGTCCGTACGCGGGCTGCTGGATGGTGCCATGACTCTCGATGTCGAGTCGTCACGCAAGGTCATCCAGCCACTGGCGGACCAGATGGGCTTCAGCGTGGAGAAGACCGCGCAGGGTATCCTGGGTATCGTCACGGCCAATATGGTTCGTGCGATCCGCGCTATCTCGGTGGAGCGTGGCCATGACCCGCGCGACTGTACCCTGATGCCATTCGGCGGTGCTGGGCCTCTGCATGCCAATGCCGTGGCTAAGGCGTTGGGAGTGAGCGAGGTCATCGTGCCGCTTTCCCCGGGGATCCTTTGTGCACAGGGGCTGGTGGTTGCCGACCTGAAAGAGGACTTTGTGCGCAGCCATCGTGCACCGCTGTCGCGGGAAAGCCTGAACGCCCTTCAGGGTATCCTTGATGATCTGGTGAAGGACGCGCAGGGCTGGTTCGAGCATGAACAGATTGCCCCGGCTCAAAGGCGCATACAGCTTAGCCTGGACATGCGCTATATCGGGCAGAACTTCGAATTGCGCGTCCCTGTTGATATTGACGAAAGCAATCCGAAGCTGCCGGATGCGGAGCAGTTGCATTCTGCGTTTTTCCGTGCCCACGAGGCAAATTACGGCTTCTATAATCCTGATGACCCCGTGGAGGCCGTGAACCTGCGCATGACTGCGCGCGGAGAGTTGCCGTCCCTGCCGGTCCCGCCCGTGCCGGAAGGTGCTTCAAGTTCACCCGAACCCGTAGAGCGCCGACCTGTCTGGTTCGAGTCGGAAGAACCCGTGGAAACGCCTGTCTATCGACGTACGGACCTGGCACCCGGTTGCCGTATCGAAGGACCGGCCGTGATCGACCAGTTCGACGCCACATCGCTTGTCTATCCAGGTGACGTGGCGCGTGTTGATGACAGCCTCAGCTTGATTCTGGAGCTTGCCAAATGACCACACTCAGCCTTGCTTCGGATGCCGTTCGGCGTGAATTGGACCCGATCACGCTCGAGATCATCTCCAATGCCCTGCGTTCCGTGGCCGATGAAATGTTCGCGGCCCTGATGCGGAGTGCCTATTCCACAAACATCAAGGAACGGCACGATCACTCGACGGCTTTCTGTGACCGGGCGGGGCGCCTGATCGTCCAGGCGGATCAGTCCCTTCCGATCCACATTGCCTCCATGACAGGTCTCATGCAGACGCTGTTACGCAAGTACGACCTGTCCGAGATAGAGGAGGGGGACGTCTTCGTTGCCAACGATCCTCACGTGGCCGGCGGCACCCACCTTCCTGACATCAACCTGGCTGAGCCGGTTTTTGTCGAGGGTGAGTTGTTGGGTTTCATCTGCAACATCGCCCATCACGCAGACGTCGGCGGCATGGCGCCGGGCTCGATGGCCGGCGGCATGTCGGAGATATACCAGGAAGGCCTGCGCATTCCCCTGATCCGGTTGTTCCGAAAGGGCGAGCTGCAGCGGGACCTCTTCGACCTGATGCTGCTGAATGTGCGAATCCCCGAGGAACGGCGCGGCGATTACTATGCCCAGATCGCAGCCTGTCGTCTGGGTGTACGGCGCATGAAGGAAATTGCGGGACGCTACACTTGCGAAACGCTCAACGCGGCCTTCGACGAGATCGTCAGTCGCACGGAATTCCGCATGCGCGAGGCGCTCAAGGATATTCCCGATGGGGTCTATTCCTTCGAGGATGTCATGGACGACGATGGCGTCGGGACCACGGACATCCCCATTCGCCTGACCATCACGGCAAAGGATGGCGCGTTGAGCTTTGACTTCCGCGAGACGGCGCCTCAGGTGCCGGGAAACATAAACCTGCCGCGAAATGCCAGCCAGGCGGCCGTGGTCTATGCCCTGAAGGCGTTGCTGGACCCTGAAATCCCGAACAATCAGGGCGTCCTGGACTGCTGTGATATCCTGACGAAGGAGGGGACTCTGGTGCATTGCACCTTCCCGGCACCGGTGGCTGCCAGGGCCAATACCTCGCAACGGGTGATCGATGTCATCATCGGGGCCCTGGCCGAAGCTCTGCCAGAGCGGGTCGTCGGGGCGGCCAACGGTGCCAACACCACGGCGGTCTTCGCCGGGATCGATCCACGCACGAACCAGCATTACCTCTATTTTGAGACTCTTGGCGGGGGTTTTGGTGGTCGGGCTGACCGCGATGGCAAGGACGGCGTTCAGGTTCACATAACGAACACCTCTAATCTGCCGATCGAAGCCATCGAGACGGAATATCCCCTGCGCGTGGAAAGCTATGGTTTCGTCGAGGATTCCGGCGGCGCTGGCCGCTATCGCGGCGGACTGGGGCTGCGCCGGGTGATTCGGCCGGTTGGCCATGAGTGTATTTTCAACGGCGCCGGCGAGCGCTTCACGCATCAGCCCTGGGGCGTCTTTGGGGGACAGCCAGGGATGAGCGGACGCTTCGAGCACGTCAGTGACGCCGGAGAGACCAGGCTACTGGATGTCAAACCCTCGGGCATCAAGGTCACGCAAGCAGACGTCCTGGTCGTTGAAACCCCTGGAAGCGGTGGCTATGGAAACCCGTCGGAACGTGCGCCGGAGCAGGTTCACACGGACCTGACCAGTGGCAAGTTCACTGCGGAGTATATCCGCCGACACTATGCCCACGCGAGCAAGACAGAAACCTGATCCGGATTTTTGATTGCGAATTTACCGAGGTCAGGAGAAAAATAATCAAAAAAATACGCAAAACTCAAAGCTGAGATCCGAAAGGGAGCTTCATCGAATGATCAACAAGACACTTACCTCCATGCTGGCAGCAGGGGCCGTGACACTGGGGGCCCAGCAGGCCGCCGCTCAGAGCATGTCCTTGGACCTGGCAAACGAATACCCGCCAAGTTCGGTGCACGGTCAGTCTGCCGAAATCTTTGCCGATACGCTTGGGCGACTGTCAGGCGGCGATATCGAGATCAACCTGCATCATGGCGCGTCCCTGGGCTACAAGTCCGTGGACCAGTTCGATGCCGTGGGCGATGGTGCTCTTCCGCTTGCCAGCAGCTTCATGGGCCCCTGGGCCGGTATCGATGAGCTGTTCCTCCTGTCCTCGCTGCCCTTCCTTGCTTCGACTCCGGAACAGGTCTGGGACCTCTACCAGGCGGCGAAACCTTATTACGAGGAAGTGCTCGAAGAGAACAATCAGGTCTTTCTCTTTGCCACACCCTGGCCACCAAGTGGTCTTTGGGGCAACAAGGCCCTGGACTCCATGGAAGCTCTCGAGGGGAGCCGCATCCGCACTTATGATTCCAGCGGTACGGTTACGCTTCGTGAGGCTGGCGCGGAACCCATTCAGTTGAGCTGGGCTGATGTGGTCCCACAGCTGAGCACCGGTGGTATTGATGGCGTCCTGACATCAGCCGACGGCGGTGCCTCGGCCAGCCTCTGGGAGCAGCAGTCGCATTTCACCGAGGTCAACTATGCCAGTCCGCTGCAGGTGCTGCACATGAATCGCGATACCTACGATTCTCTCAGTGACGAGCAGAAGGAAATGGTAGAGAAAGCTGCGGCCGCTGGTGAAGCCTATGGCTGGTGGGTGTTGCCGCGCCGGCAGCAGGAGAACTATGCCAAGATGCGCGACAACGGCATGACGGTAATCGAGAATGTCTCCGACGACTACCTGAATGGTCTGAACGAGGCGGCCCAGCCGGCCATCGAGGAGTGGCGTTCCGGGATGGGTGAGCGCGGAGAAGAAATTCTCGAAGCGTACCAGGCACGTATCGACGGATAACGCCGTTTCATGTCTTGAGGGCGGCCTTTCGTGAACGAAGGCCGCCCCTTTTTTGCCTAAGGAAAGAGGAGCCCGGTGATGCGCTTCCTGCAGACCGCTATCTTCGGCCTTTCACGCGGGGCTGCTGCAATTGCAGCACTCCTACTTGTCGGCATGGTGCTGCATATTCTGCTTGAGATTCTCCTGCGGGCCTTCTTCTCCACCTCGACCTATGTTCTGGACGAGTTCGTGGGTTATGGCGTTGCGGCCGTAACCTTCTTCTCGCTCGGTTATGCGCTTGAACACGGTGCCCTCATTCGCGTGAATATTCTGCTGGGGCGTGTGAGTGGCTGGGTTCGCCGAAGTCTCGAGATTCTGGCATCGTCGCTAACTCTCGTCTTGCTAACCTATTTTGCCTGGTTCTTCTGGATCCGTTTCGAGCGAAACTGGGAGCGGGGTACCGTCAGCAGTTCGGTTGCGGAAGTGCCCATCTGGATCCCTGAAGGCATGGTTTTGTTGGGGCTCTTGCTGTTCTGGCTCCAGATGCTGGCCTACTTGCTGCGCATGATTTTGGGACCTGCTGAGCAGGCCGTTCCCTTGGCTCAAACCTATCAGAATGAGCAGACGGTAGAGGCAGTTTCCGGCAAGGGCGATAAGGAGTAATTGGAATGGAAGCTCTGATCGCAGGCCTCGTCATTCTGCTGCTGATTTTTGTTTTTCTCGGGCTGGGATTCTGGGTCTTCTCAGGCCTGTTCATGGTCAGCATCGGTGGGCTGGTCCTGTTGCAGGGGATGCCCCTGGACAGGATCGGCATCATTGCCACCAATATCATATACAGCTACTCCTCGGCCTGGGAGTTGGCGGCGATCCCGATGTTCATCTGGATGGGAGAGATCATCTTCCGAACCGACCTTTCTGATCGCCTGTTTCGTGGTCTCTCCCCCCTGGTGGATTTCATTCCCGGACGCCTGTTGCACACCAACATTATGGGGTGCACGCTGTTTGCCGCTGTCAGCGGTTCCAGCTCGGCGACCACGGCCACGGTCGGCAAGATTACCACCACCGAACTGAAGCAAAGAGGCTATGATACCAGCCTGACGATCGGGTCTCTTGCCGGGGCAGGCAGCCTGGGTTTGCTGATCCCCCCTTCGATCGTCATGATCATTTACGGGATATTGGCCGAAGTCTCGATTTCCAGACTTTTTGCAGCGGGAATACTGCCCGGTCTCCTGGTGGCTGCAATCTATTCATCGTACATCATGGTCCGTGCGGGAATTGATCCGGCAAAGGCGCCCCGCGGCGCCGAGCGGTACAGTCTGGGCGACAGGTTGTGGGGCATTGTCAATCTCCTGCCCGTTTTTTTCCTGGTGGTCATTGTCCTTGGCTCGATCTATTCCGGGATCGCAACGCCTTCGGAAGCTGCCGCCGTTGGTGTGGCCGGGGCGGTGTTCGTCACTCTGGTCATGCGTCAGATGACCTTGAATGTCTTCATCGACTCCCTGAAAGGCGCGCTCAGAACCTCGTGCATGGTTTGTAGTATCCTGATAGCAGCTGCTTTCCTGTCCACCGCGATGGGCTATCTGGGGATCCCGCGGAATTTGGCTGAGGCTATTGCCGGTATGAACCTGTCACCGGTCGCATTGATCCTGATCCTTTCCCTTTTCTACATCATGCTGGGCCTCTTCCTGGACGGGATTTCGATCATCGTGATGAGCCTTCCGGTCACCCTGCCACTGGCAACAATGGCAGGTTTCGATCCCGTCTGGTTCGGTGTCTACCTGGTGCTTATGACAGAACTGGCACAGGTTACACCGCCCGTGGGGTTCAATCTGTTCGTGATCCAGGGGCTGACAGGTGAATCCATCGGCAAGGTGGCCAAGGCGGCTTTCCCCTTTTTCCTCCTGATGTGCCTGTCCGTGGCCATTGTCACGATCTTCCCTGAAATTGCGCTCTGGCTGCCGGAGGTATTGTTTGGATGAGTGATTTGTTGAACCAGCTTGCGCTTGCCGCATCGAAACCGGGCCAACCGGGGGTACTTTTCGAGACAGCAGACCGGGTGTTGCAGGAGCGTTTCGGGCACAAGCTTTTCACCCTTCTGGCCTTTCATCCGGAAAGCGGCGAGGTGGAACGTCTCTACAGTAGCCGCCCCGATGCCTTCCCCCTGCAGGGGCGCAAGATGATGGGCCCCACAGAGTGGGGGGCGCGTGTCCTGCACAAGGGGGAAGCTTATCTTGGGCGGAGCGTCGAGGATATTCGCTGGGCTTTTCCCGACCATGAACTCATTGCCAGCCTGGGTCTCGGCTGCATCCTGAACCGGCCTCTTGTCTGGAACGGGGAGGTGCTGGGTGTTCTCAGTCTGTTGCAAGAAGGGGAAGGGCGTTACAGCGAGGCGGATCTGGAAGATGCTACTCCATATACCTCGTTGCTGCTGCCCGGTTATTTGAAACTGAAATTCGAAGCAAGCTGATTTGGGAGAGAGTTAGACAATGACAGCGACGATTCTGGCGAACGCCAACGTTCTGGATACCGAGGCCGGTAAGCTGCTTGGCGAGCGCCATGTCCTGCTTCGGGACGGCCATATTGCGGAGGTTTCGGAAAGCCCCCTGAAGGACAGCTCTGCCGACACGTTGGACCTGAAGGGGCGCACCCTGATGCCGGGACTTTGCGATGCCCATGTTCACGTGACGGCCATTACGCCGGACTTCGCGCTGCTGAAGAAACTCTCGCCTTTCTATGTGGCCGGTCACTCCAACGATATTCTGCACGGCATGCTGATGCGCGGTTTCACCACCGTACGCGATGGCGGTGGCGCGGATTATGGACTGGCCGATGCAGTGGACGACGATGCGATCATCGGTCCGCGTGTTCTCTTCTGCGGCCAGGCTCTGTCCCAGACCGGCGGTCACGGGGATGTGCGGGGTCGCGGGGAGAATGCCCTGGACGAGTGTTTCTGCTGTGCCGGGCTGGGCCGTATCTGCGACGGCGTGCCCGAAGTGCGCCGCGCCGCGCGTGACGAGATCCGAAAGGGTGCCACGCACATCAAGATCATGGCGTCGGGCGGGGTGTCCTCGCCGACGGACCGGATCGACAGCACGCAGTTCTCGCTCGAGGAAATCGATGCTATCGTGGAAGAGGCAACTGCCGCCAACATCTACGTGATGGCCCATGCCTATACGGCGCGCGCCATCAACCGGCTATTGAGCCGCGGCGTCCGCACTATCGAACACGGTAACCTGATGGATGAGGAAAGCTGCGAGCTGTTCAAGAAGCATGGCGGTTATCTGACACCGACTCTGTCGACCTATAACGCCATTGCGAAGGAAGGCAAGGAAGCCGGGATGCCGGCGGAACTCCAGGCCAAGGTCTTCGAAGTGGTCGAGTACGGCCTTTCGGCTCTCGAAATGGCTTACAAGGCCGGGGTCAAGACGGTTTTTGGTACCGACTTGCTCGGGCAGATGCATCGCTACCAGTTGGGCGAGTTCGACCTGCGCAAGGGCATCATGCCGGCCGCCGACCTGATCCGTTCGGCCACCTGCACGGCCGCCGAAGCGTTGCAGCGCGAAGGCGAGTTCGGGGTCGTGCGCGAAGGGGCCCGCGGCGACCTTCTGGTCCTCGACGGTAACCCGCTTGAAGACATCAATGTCCTGACCGATCCGGACAAGCGCCTGAAGGCGGTGATCAAGGAAGGCAAGTTCTACAAGAACGAGCTGGCCTGAACCCATGCCGTTCAGGAGCAGCGCCCTTGAAGACCTTCAAGGGCGCTGCTTTTCGCTTCAGTCCTGCGCTTCCCCCATGTCCGGCCGCGTGGCTGGGCCAAAGGCCTCTTCAAGTGCAAGGGAAATGGACAGAAGATCCGCCTCGCTGTCCGCAGGACACATGACCTGGAAGCCGATGGGCAGGCCACCGTCCTGGCGCGGAAGCGGGATGGTGGAGGCGCATAGTTCCAGGTAGTTGCCCGGCTGGGTGTTGCGCGTCATGGAAAGTGCGAATGCCAGTCCTGTCTTGGGGTCTGACAGATCCTCAACCGGCAGAGCCGTCGAGGCTGTTGTGGGGCTGATCCAGCCGTCCAGCCCGTCGAAGCGGGCATGAGCACTGACAATGCTGTCCTCGCGCCGATTCTCCAGGGCAACATGATCGATGGCTTTGACCTCGAGCGCGCTTTCGATCCGCCCGGCAATGACGGGATCGATCAGGTGCTTGCCCTCCTGGAATCTTTCGCGCCCCAGACTGGCCAGCAGGCTGACCGGCAGAGAGACGGGGAAGTAATCTTCGCGCTCCGGCGCCTCGGGCAGCGTCATGTCTTGCAAGGCCACGCCGGCGCGGGACAACTGGTCCAGGGCAGTATCCATGGCGCCGGCCACATCCGGGGCCAGATCGTCGAAGAAATAGTTTTCCGGCCGCCCGAACAGCAGGGAGGGCAAGCGCGCCGGCTGGGCCAGGTGACAGCGCGGATCGGCTTCGTCCATGCCCATGGCCTGGTTGAGGGCGGCAAAGGCAATGGCCGAATCACGAGCCGTGCGGGTCAGCAGGCCCAGCGTGTCCAGGTGCGGGGCCAGGGCCACGCTGCCTTCATTGGACCAGAGGCCGAAGGTGGTTTTCAACCCGAACAGACCGTTCAGTGCTGCCGGCACCCGGACGGAGCCCCCCGTGTCGGAACCGATGGAAAAGGCGCAGAGCCCGGCGGCTGCTGCCACGCCCGAACCCGAGCTGGAGCCGCCCGGCAGGCGATGGTTGTCCAGGTCCCAGGGGTTCCAGGGAGTGCCGCGACTTTCCGAGACACCTGTGATTCCCAGGGCGAATTCCACCATCTTGACCTTGCCCAGAATTACGCAACCCGCCTTCTTCAAGGCGCGCACGAACGGGCCTTCCTCGTTGCCCATCAGGTCCTGGAGTTCCAGCTTCGATCCACCTGTTGTTGGCATCCCGTCGATCACCAGTAGGTCCTTGACTGCCACCGGGACACCCATGAGCGGCCCCAGATCGACACCGGCTTCGCGCAGCTGGTCCATGGCCTGGGCTGTTTTCAGGGCCTGTTCGGCGGCAATGTACTGATAGGATCCAAGTTGCGGATCGAGCTTGGCGATGCGTTCCAGATAGGCACGAGTCACCGCCTCGGAAGTCATCTCGCCCTTGCGGAAGGCTGTCGCAAAGCCATCCAGGCCAATAGGCGCGATGGGGTCGGCAGGCAAGTTGGTCATGACGGTACCTTTCATAGAGTGCGCAGAAGCTTGACAGTCTCATGCCCCTCTGATTGTCTTTTTTCAAGCGCAGTCTAGTTTAACGAATAAAGAAGCGCTGCCTGTCCAAAGGCGCTTACACGGAAACAAGAAATTCAAACTGGGAGACAGTCCAATGAAAAGGATATTGACCGCAGCGATTGCTGCGCCACTCATGGGGTTCACGCTGCCCGCAGCGGCACAGGTCGAGGTCGGTGTCGTCAACAGCCTGTCCGGTAACTTCGCCACTTTTGGCGAGCGTTATCTGACCGGAATGGAGGTGGCGCTTGAGGAAATCAATGCCAATGGCGGCATCAATGGCGAGGAACTCGAACTGGTGATCCAGGACGACCGCTCCGAAGCCCAGAGTGCACTGGCCGCCGTTGAGGATCTCGAGAACGAAGGACTACCCCTTATCATCGGGTCCTATGCGTCCTCGATCACGGGCCCAATGGCCCAGTTGATGACACGTCAGGAAATGCCGCTGATCGTCCTTGGCAGTGCGGACAATTCGATCACCAAGCCAGGTTCGGACTGGGTGTTCCGTGCCAAGCACAACTCCTCGATCGTGGCCGGCACCTATTTCGACTACTTCGACTATTTGCGCGAAGAGCATGGCGAAGATGAGCTGCAGACAGTCGCCATGCTTTACGGCAATGCCGCCTGGCCGGTTTCCCTGGCGGAAACAGGCAAGGAGCTTGCGGAAGAGCGTGGATACGAAATCATCGGTGATGAAGCTTATGACCAGGGCACCAGCGACTTCCGTCCAATCCTGAACAACTTCCGCGCCGAAGAACCCGACATCCTCTACGTTGTCGCCTATGCCGAGGATGGCGTCGCCATCACCCGCCAGATGCGTGAGGTCGGCCTTGATAGCAAGGTTCTGGCTATCGATACGGCGGCGGCCCTGCCGAACTTCGTGGAGCAGGTCGGCGATTCCGCAGACTACGTTGCCACGGTGGTCAGCTGGAGCAAGGACGTCCAGTATCCGGGCATCGAGGACCTGACCAATCGGCTTCGTGAAGCCGCGGGTTCGGAGCCCTCCTTCTATGAGGCGGAAGGCTACCTGGCCCTGATGGTTGCGGCGGACGCCCTGCGCCGGGCGGAGTCGATGGAACGTGATGCCGTGCGCCAGGCCCTGGATGAAACCGATCTGGAAACGCCGGTGACCACGGTGACCTTCGAGGACTTCGACGGTTTCAAGAACCAGAACCCGATCCGCAGCCTGATGCTGCAGATCCAGGATGGCGAGCACGTCACGGTCTTCCCGGCGGATCTGGCCGCTGAAGACCCGATCTACCCCAATCCCAGCTGGGAAGATCGCTAATCGTGCGCTCTTCCGCACAGGAAGAGTGACCGTGACTTATTGAGGTCTGCCGGCGGACGGTGCGATGAACATCGCCTGTCCGCCGCGCGCCTTCCTTCCTGGAATAACAGCGTATGGCTGAACTGGTTTCCCTGCTCCAGAACCTATCCAACGGTCTGCTGATCGGCGGTGTCTATGCCATGATCGGCGTGGGCCTGACGCTGATCTTCGGTGTCATGCGCACGATCAACTTCGCCCATGGCGATTTCGTCGTGATGGGCATGTACACGGCCTTCGTCTTCAACATGATCCTCGGCTGGGACCCCTATTTCTCGTTGCTGGTGGCCCTGCCGGCCGGCTTCCTGCTGGGCGTGCTGCTGGAACGGGTGGTTCTGGCGCCGATCGTGGACAAGCCCCACGAGACCTCCCTGTTGGCGACACTGGGAATCTCTTTGATCATCGGCAACGGCCTGCTGCTGATCTTCGGCGGGGAATCCAAGTCGGTCCATGTTGACTATGCCTCCATGGCCCTGTCCCTTGGCGAGGTTAAGATATCGGTCATCCTGCTGCTGGCCGGTGCCGTGACCGCGCTGGTGATCGGGGGGCTTTATCTCCTGCTTCACCATACGGAGTTCGGCCGTTCCATCCGGGCTACGGCCGAGAACCGCCTGGGCGCGGAACTCGTTGGCATCAACACGCGACGCATCCAGGGGGCGGTCTTCGGCCTGGGCATGATGCTGGCCATGACGGCCGGCGTGGCCCTGATCCCCTTGCTGTTTGCCACGCCCACCGCCACAGGTCCCATCCTGACCCTGAAGGCCTTTGTCGTGATCGTCCTCGGTGGACTGGGCCGGGTCGGTGCGGCAGTAGCTGGTGGCCTGGTCCTGGGCATGGTCGAGGTCCTGGGTGCGGCCTACATCGCCTCGGCCTATCGTGACGCCTATGGCCTGCTCTTTTTCCTGATCATCCTGCTGTTCAAGCCGGAGGGTCTTTTCGGACGCTCGGTGAAACGCGTATGACACGTCATCTCATAGGTTTGCTGGTCCTGCTGATTGCCGGGCTCATCTATCCGTGGATCCTGCCCAGCGCGCTGACCGTTGGTGTCACGATCCTGCTGTTTGCCGGTTGGGCAACGGCCTGGGATATCCTGGGTGGCTGGGCCGGACAGGTCAGCCTGGGACATGCCTGCTTTGTCGGGATTGGCGCCTATTTCGTCGCCATTGGCGCGACGGAGTATGCCATGGCGCCCTGGTGGACCATCCTGATGGCTATTGCCGTTGCCAGTGTGCTGGCCCTGGCCTGGGGCAGTCTGACCTTCAAGCTGCACGGTCCTTACTTCACCCTTTCGACGATTGCCATTGCCGAGATGCTGCGTCTGGTCGCCATCAACGAGGATTGGCTGACGGGGGGCGCCACGGGCGTCTTCATCGATTGGCTGCCTACGCCCTTCGGGATCGATCTCTTCGCGCGGGAGACCCAGTACTACCTGGCACTGGCCTTCGCCGTCGGCGTGATGGCCACCATCATCGGCATATCGCGCAGCCGCTTCGGCTATCAGTTGCGCGCGGTGCGCGAGGACGAGAATTCGGCCATGGCGGCCGGCATCGATCCGACACGCACCAAGCTGAAGGCCTTCATGCTCTCCGCGTCCCTTACGGCTGTGGGCGGCGGAATCTATGGCATGATGCTGTCGTTCCTGGAGCCGCACATCCTGTTCTATCTGCTGCTGTCGGTACAGATCGCACTGACCGGGATCATCGGCGGGCGCGGGACCATCTGGGGCCCGCTGGTCGGCGCCGTGCTTCTGGTTTCGGCCGGCGAGATCTTCCGCACCAGCTTTGCCGAGGCCAACCTGCTGATCTATGGCGTCCTGATCCTGCTGGTCATCCTGTTCCTGCCCAGCGGCATCATCGGCGAGTTCAATCGGCGCCTGACAAGGAGGCTCTATGCCAGACGCGCTCAAGGCTGAGGGGATCACGGTCCGTTTCGGCGGCGTGGTGGCGGTGGACAATGTCTCCCTGTCGCTGCAGCCGAAGGAAATCCTGGGCCTGATCGGTCCGAACGGGGCCGGCAAGACCACGCTGTTCAATGCCGTGACCGGCTTTGTTCCGGCGGACAGCGGTACGGTCACCTTCTTCGATCGCGATGTGTCTTCAGAGCCGCCCTACAAGCGGGCCCAGGCAGGGATGGGGCGGACATTCCAGACCGAGCGTCCTTTCGAGGAGCTGACCGTCCTGGAGAACGTGCTGGTTTCCGCCTTCCTGAACAAGCCGCGGCGCAAGGATGCCGAGAAGCTGGCCATGGCGATGCTGCAACGTGTCGAGCTGGACGATCGCTACGATCAGCCGGCCGGCGATCTGAACCTGGCACGCCGGCGCCGGCTGGAACTGGCCAAGGCCCTGGCGATCCAGCCCAGGGTTCTGTTCCTGGACGAGGTCATGGCCGGCCTCAACCCGCCCGCCCTGCGCGAGATGATCGGCCTTGTCAGAACCCTCAGCCAGGAGGGACTGGGCATCCTGATGGTGGAGCACATCATGGAGGCCATTATCGAGTTGTCCGACCATGTCATCGTGCTGGCCAGCGGTCAGAAGATTGCCGAGGGCACGCCGCAGGAGGTCACCAGCAACCCTCAGGTCATTGAAGCCTATCTGGGAACGGATTGATGTCGAAGCCCATCCTGAGTGTCGAGCATGTGGATCTTGGTTATGGCAGCCTGAAGGTCGTCTTCGATTTCTCCCTTCAGGTTGCCGAGGGCGAGCTGGTCGGTCTCGTGGGCGGCAATGGCAGTGGAAAGTCCACGGTCCTGCGCGCCATATCGGGCATGATCCGGCCCTGGAGCGGGCAGATCCTGTTCGACGGAGAAGAGGTCTCTGGCGCCAAGCCGCACCAGATGGCCGAGCGTGGCTTGGCGCACGTGCCCATGGGACGCCAGCTCTTTCCCAACATGTCGGTGCAGGAAAACCTGATGCTGGGCGCCTATCTGCCGGAGGCGCGCGCCCGGCGTGACGAGAGTCTGTCGGAAGTGCACGCGCTGTTTCCGGATCTGGTCAAGTATGCCCGTTCGCCGGCGGGTGAACTGTCCGGCGGCCAGCAACAGATGGTGGCGATTGCCCGTGCGCTGATGCTGCGCCCCAAGATGCTGATCATGGACGAGCCAAGTCTGGGCCTCTCGCCGATCCTGGTGAAGGAGGTGATGGCCTCGATCCGGCGCGTGTCCGAAACGGGCCTGCCGATCCTGCTGGTCGAGCAGAACGTGAAGCAGGTGCTCACCGTCAGCGATCGCGCCTATGTGCTGGAGAACGGCAAGCAGGTCCTGGATGGCCCCTCCAAGGATCTGGAGGGTGACCCCATGATCAAGAAGGCCTATCTGGGGCTCTGAGTTGCTGTACCCAATTGGGCGCTTTCACGCCTCCGCGCAGTCGATACAGCGCGGTGCCGTGGGATCCAGCTCCAGTCGTTTGGGGGCGATTTCCTCGCCGCAGGCGACGCAATAGCCGAATTCGTCTTCCTCGATGCGCTTGAGCGCGGCGTCGATCTTGCGCAGGCGGGTCTGGCGGCGCTGTTCCGAGGCCTTGGCCATGGCTTGGACCTGCATGGCGTCCATTCGGGACAGCCGGCCCACGGATTGCTGGTCCAGCTCCACGGGGCGCCGGTCAGCACTGGTGCTTTCGGCCTGCTGACGCAGCGCCTCGCGCTCCTGGATCAGGCGCTGTCGGTAGTCTTCCATAGTCATCATGGGCGCAGGCTAGCCCAGCGTGCAGACAAGGAAAAGACTTGCCAAAGGATAAGCCCCGCTGCAGCAGAGCACAGGCGGGGCAGATCCCAGGGATACGAAAGCGCTCAGAAGCTCAGGTTGGCCCCCAGATAGACCGTGCGCCCGCGCTCTGCAAAGCTGTAGTCATCGTCAGGGTCGTCGGTTCGCTTGTCGAAGATATTGGTAACGCCGCCCCGCAGTTCGAAGCTGTCGGTAAAGCGGTGATTTATGCCGATATCGAAGAGAGCATAACCCTCGATGTCATCGCCTTTGCCGCTTCGCCCATAGGTCCGCTGCTCGCCGATGTATTCGCCGCTCAGGAAGGCCGTGGTCCGATCATCGATGAACCAGTCGAAACGCCCGTTGATGCTGTGCCGAGAACGATTGGCCAACAGCTTGTCGGTGTCCCGGTTGCGCGCATCAAGAAAGGTATAGTTGGCGGTGACGCGGCCGAAGTCGGAGACAACGTGGTTGGCAGTCATCTCGATGCCCCGGATGCGGGCCTTGTCTATGTTTATAGGCTCGTAAGTGCCGCCGTCACCTTGCCGCGGAATATCAATCAGGTCATCGACGTCGTTCTGAAAGACTGTCAGTGACGTGCCCCAATCCCGTTTGTCATAGGCTATGGACAGCTCGTAGTTCGTGCTTGTTTCGGGTTCCAGGTCCGGGTTGCCTACTATCGTGCAGGCGCCTCGACAGCTCGTGACCACCGAGTCCGTGCTGAGTTGCCGGAGCGTGGGGGCTTTGAAACCGGTGCTTACACCGCCCTTCAGAGTCAACTCACTCGTGGGCCTGTATACCAGATATCCACGGGGTGTCAGATGTGTGCCGAAGTACTTGTTGTTATCCAGGCGCGCGCCCAGCAGGAGAGAGAGCTCTTCGGTGATCAGAATATCGTCCTGCAGGTAAAGGGCCTGCTGGTGGGTGCTGGCTCCACCGCTCTCGAATTCGCCAGGTGCTTCAAGATCAACCCAGCGTGCTTCACCGCCCAGTGTAAAGAAGTGTCGCCCCCAGGGAGCCGAGATATTGCCTTCAAGGGTATAATTGTTCTGAACCAGCTTGTCCTCTCCGCTGGTCGGTTCGCTGCGCTCCCAATAGGCACGCAGTTCACTTTGTCCCCAATCCCAGTCACCACGGTGCGTGAAGGACGCATCATCGCGTATTACGGTGGAGTCCATTTCATCGTAGCTGCGGAAATAGAATTTCCCGTGACGACGTTGGTAGCTGCGTCCGTATTCAGCCTCCACTGTATTCTGTTCATCGGGGGTCCAGGTCAGGCGTGCTCGACCGCTGTGATCCTGCCGCCCCTCAAGCGTGGTCAGGTTTTTTCGGTTGATGTCGGTGCCGGGAATGATTTCATCATCATAGGCTTTCCAGATTTCGCGCTTGCTCAACCCACCCAGCAGGGTAAGTCCAAGTTTTCCCGGTACAATCGGACCGCTTAAGTAGAGACTGCTGCGGTATTCCTGACCACCTTCGCCTTCCAGCGGGGTCTGGACCTGGCTGTCGAGGCTGCCCCGCCACGTGTCGGCATCCGGTTTGGTGATAATGTTGATGACACCGCCTAGGGCATCCGAGCCATAGAGGGAAGACATGCCACCGCGCACCACCTCGATACGGTCGATCGCCTCCACCGGTAGGAGCCCCAGATCATAGTCATTGTGACGGAAAACGGCTTCGCGGGAATTGACCCGCTTTCCGTCCAGCAGGATCAGGGTATAGCTGGAATCCATGCCACGAATGCTGACCTCGCGTCGCCCCTGACTGCCCGCAGTCAGGCTGATCCCGGGCAGCTGGCGCACGGCATCGCTGACGTCACCCACCGGGGCGGTCTTCAGTTCCTCGCCTGTGACGACACTGATCGAAGCGGGCGCATCCGAGATGTTCTGTTCGGATCGTGTGGCCGTGACCACAATGGGTTCCAGTGTGGCCCCATCGGCTGTTTCCTGTGCCTGGACGGGCAGGGTCATGGCCGCAGGCAGGAGTGCCAGCAGGGCCCAGGTCAATATTCTATGAAAGTGCGGATCATAAGCTTTCGCAGTCAATGAAACTTCCCCCTTCATTGTGGCCGCATAGTACAGGGGTGGTCAGGACGGACACCGCCGGTGCCCCGGATACACACATGGTCGTGTGCCGGGTGGGGCGGTTACGTCATGGATGATGTCCCCTGCGTAATGCAGCGATAGGCTGTGACTTCAGCAGCTATAGCCTTCCCGGATATGCAAATGCAACTGACTCTTAGTATTAAAGTGGCAGGTCTGCATTTACCGCATGGCTGGCAGGGACGTCTTGATTGCTACGCCCTATGTGGCTGCCGTCGTTTCAATCGGCGTCGCTGCCGCGATCGGCGCCTTCGGCTTCGGTGGAGATTTCGCCGCGGTGCTGGCGTGCCTGCTGCTGGCCGGGGTCTTCGGGCCCTTTCTCTTCGCTGCTGTCCGTTGCCTTTCCGTGCCGGCGCTCGTGCGACGGGCCGCGATGCAGGTGGATGTCCTGTTGCGGGAAGGGCATCTGGATGCTGTTCTCGCGAAAGCTTTCGTCGATGGCGAAGTGCAGGTCCGTCATTACGTCCAGGTAGCGGTCGGTTTCCCGGATGTAGCAGCGCAACTCGAATTCCAGGGCCGATTCTCCGAAAGCCTTGAAATAAACGTAGGGCTCGGGAAAGGCCAGCACGTCGTCGTGCTGGCTGGCGCAGTCCAGAAGTAGCTGATGCACCTTCCGGGTGTTCTCGCCATAGGCAACGCGCAGAGGTATGATGAGGCGCGCGATGCGGTTCTTGTGCGTCCAGTTGGTGACCGGCGAGGCGATCAGGTCCGAGTTGGGCACGATCACCGAGGAGCGGTCGAAGGTCTCGATCTCGGTCGAGCGCACCGAGATGTGGCGCACCATGCCCTCGTTGGGGCCAACCACCACCCAGTCGCCCACCTTGATGGGCCGCTCGATCAACAGCAGCAGGCCGGCGACGAAGTTCTCCACCACGGTCCGCAGTCCGAAACCGATGCCGACCGACAGGGCGCCGGCCACCAGGGCCAGGTTCGACAGGCTGATCCCCAGGGTCGCGATGGCCAGGATCAGGGCCAGGGCCACGCCGATGTAGCTGATGCCGGCCGAGATGGAGTTGCGGATGCCGTAGTCCAGGTAGGTGTTGGGCAGCACCTTTTCCGACAGCCAGCGGCGGATCAGGCCCGAGGCGAAAAGGCCGATGGCCAGGACCATGATGGCAAAGAGTATGTCCACAAGAGAGATGGTGACTTCGCCGATCTTGAGGCCGGTCAGAAGCTGTTCGGCCCAGAGCGTCACGATGGTGGACGGCACGCCGTAGACGAGCAGCAGGAGGTAGAGTGTGGGCAGGATCAGCAGGAGGTCGATCACCAGTCCGACCCAGAACAGAGTCAGCTGGTGCCGGGTTTCATCCTCGGGTTCATCGGAGCGCCTGCGGTGCGCCAGCCTCAGCAGGTGCGCCAGCGCCTCACGGAAGACCAGGCGCAGCAGCAGCACCAGGCCGATCAGTACACCGGTCACGATGATCCGGGTCTGGAGGAACTCCGCCAGACGGCTGTAGCCCGCCAGCGCCAGGAAAGGCGTTGAGGAGATGATGATGATCAGCAGGATGCGCCCTGCATTCCAGCTGGACGAGCCGAAGCCTTCCTCGGGATTGGTCCAGTAGCGGTTGGGTGTCAGCGAGAGCAGCAGGATGGCAATGACCGTGTTGTCCAGAAGGACAAGGGTCGAGCGCATGGCGGGCGTCAGGGCCTCGGCCTCGATGGCGGCAGTCTGCAAGGCCGCTGTGGCTGCGAAGATCGCGGCAATCAGGAAGATGCGATTGTAAAGAACCTGCGCGCCCAGCGCCGTGACCGGCATGATGCGCCAGGCGGGACGTCGGGGCGACAGTGCTGCCCGCGCCAATCCGGTCACCAGGATGAAGCCTGTGACGGCCGTCGCCAGGATATAGAGCAGTGTTGCGAAATAGCCGGTCAGGACCTGCTGCAGGTACAGGATCGTGAAGGCAATGGCGATCGCAAGGGCAGGGAAGATGGCCCGGGCCACGCCGTCGGAGACGGTGGCCACGATACGCCTGGAGTATCCCGGATCCTCTTCCTCCGGGTCGCGGCCAAAGCGCCGGTTCAACCAATAGCGTATGGGCCAGCCGACCAGGAAGGCCAGGAGCGAAATCCCGAAGAGGTAGATCCAGGGCAGGATACCTCGCGTGCCGATCTTTGCGGTTTCCTCCGCCCAGTCGACGGGTGCGGCCGCCATGCGGCTGAGGAAGGCAACCGTATCCTGCCCCGCCTGTTGCCAGACGCCTGGCCAGATAGGCGAAGGCGTGCGGGCCAGCACTTCCTCCTGCAGGCGCTGGCGCTCACGGCTGGCAATTTCCTGCAGGAACTCGTTGGAACGCACACGGACCAGGGCCGCCTGGCGCACGCGGGCCCGAATGGTGCTGATGCGTTCGTTCAGGTCTGACCGTGTCTGCTGGATTTCCGGGTTTTCCGGTGGCGCGTCCTCGCCGGGCGGTTCGCCCAGGCTTTCCAGCTGGTCTTCCAGAGGAGACAGGCGGCTTTCAGCCTCGTTCTGCCGGGTTTCCGATTCCGACAGAATCTCGCGCAGTTTGCTTTTCAACGCCTCCTCTTCTTCCGGGGAGATGTCGCCCTGCTGGCGCAGTTTCCGCTCGGCCTCCTGCAGGACGCTTTCCCAGCGGTTCATCTGGCTGTCGAACGCGGGTTCGCCCCCCGGGCCCTGGGCGGCTGCAGCCAGGGTGAGGAAAAGCGTCAGGAAAAGGGAGAGGAGGAAGCCTGTGCGCATTGCGTCCCGTCCGGCATCTGTCCGTTTGCTGGCCTGCTGTAGGTTGTCCCCATCTTTGGCAGAAACAGAGGCCTAAATCCATGAAATAGAACAGGCTTCAGCCACAGCTGTCGGGGCCGAACAGCTGGCCGGGGTCGCGCCCCAGGCCGCGCAGTTCGCGGCTGACGCGGCAGAGGTAGCGTTGCTGGTGGACGGGGTTGTAGGAGTGATAGTGACGCACCGCGGCTTCCCAGCTGCCGAACTGGCGCTGCAGTTCCTTCAGGAAGCGTGCCGAGATACGGGCGTTCCCTTCCGGGTCCAGGCCGTGGGCGAATTCGCCGACGTCCTCGCCGTGCCAGAAGAGGTTCACCTGCAGCGCGCCCAGGTCCACCGAGGCATAGCCGGCCAGCAGCAGGCGTTCCAGGCCTTCCAGCGCCTCCGTGCGGCTGGCGAAGCGCCAGCCGTGGCCGTTGCTGTTCAGCGACCAGGGCCAGGGGTGGCGCTCTCCGGCGACGTTGGTGCCGCTTTCCACCAGGGCCAGGGCCTGTAGCAGGCCATCAGGCAGGGCGTGGTCGGCCTCGGCTTGGCGCAAGGCGCGCCGTGTGCGGCGGGCGATGGCCAGGCTGTGCGCTGCGGGCAGGTCGGCGGTCTGCACGGCTGCGTCCTGCAGGGGCAGGAGGCGTCCATCCGGTGGCTTGCCCACCGGCAGGGGCGGTGCAGCGGGCGGCTGCCGGCCGGTCGGGCCGGGGAAGGACAGGCGCTGGGTCCAGCCCGCAACCTGGTGCGCAGTTGGAGTCTGTTGCCAGGCCGGCGGCGAACGGAAGTGCCGTGTGGCGGGCAGGGGCGGTGGATCCAGCAGGCGGGGCGGCAGGACGGCGGGCATCAGGGCGGCTCGCAGGGACTCAGGCCTGGTTTCGGGGCTGTCGGGCAGAGCTGAGGGCGGCAGGCTGGCCACAATCGCCTCTGTCACGGCGGGGGCCTGGCGGAGGGTTTCGGCCTGTGCGCGCAGGGCATGTGTCAGCGCGTCATCACTTGCCGGTGCGGGTGGCAGGGGCTGGGTCAGGACAATGCGCCCCGGCCGCGCCTCGGGCAGCAGGGCATCGTGGGAAACCGGCGCCCAGGCCAGCGCGAACAGCAGCAGGATCGGCGTGCCCGCCAGCGCCAGCGACAGCTGCAGCAGGCTGGTGCGCAGGTCGTGGGGCAGGGCCCTGAATTGGCCGAACGCCTGTCTGGTCCTCTGGCCGGCGTACCGCAGGCGGCGCCGGGCCGGGCGGGGTCTGTCCTGCATGTCCTGTCAGCATTGTGCCTGTCTGGGGCCGCCCGGCCATTGTGGCCGGGGCCCGGATCGGAAGCGCCATTCTGGCATCCGATATCTTACCGTCCGGTTAGCGAAAGGTAAAATGCTGCAGGAGGGCCTGGCCCGGCCGGAGGCGCCCGCTAGTCTTCCGCCCGGCGCTTCAGCTCCAGTTGGACCGTCCGCGGGTGGTCCAGCGTCATCACCGGCACGGCGGCCGCTTTCTCGTAGAGGACGCGTCCTTCATGGACGATACGTGCGCGCACCACATGCAGGCGATCCGGATGCAGCCGTTTGTCGCCCTCCAGCTGGAAGGACCAGGGGGGCGGACCGGAGATCGCCTGTCGCCCCTGGGCAACGTTGGGCCCGATGACATCGGCCTCGGTCTCTTCCTGCAGGAAGATCTCAAGCTCGCTGCCCTGCGGTGGCGCCTGGCCGTCGCTGGTGGTGACCTCGCCTGTCAGCGGCCCGGTCGAGGAGGAGCCGCCGGGCAGCAGGCCGCAGCCCGACAGCAGCAGGACCAGCAGCAGGGGCATGAACCGGAAGGATGAGGGGCGGAAGCAGGCTGGGTGGAAGGCTGTGCCGGACAGCATGGCGGAAGAGAGTCCTCCAAAAATGCATGACATAGAGATGCCGGGGCAAAGCCTGTCCCGGCCGTGAGGGAGTCGGCCCGATTGCGATTCGATCAGGATCCAACCTGCCGCAGAAGCTGACGCAAGGTCATGACGGGGAAAAGTGATTTTTCTGCGGCAAGCGGCCAAGTCCCGTCACGGGTGTGTGTCACAGGGGTGTCTGACACGGTAGGGGCGGCAAGGTCTCGGCAGGGGCCATCAGAAGGGGGTGCGCCTTCGTCACAGTCTGTGACAGGTCAGCACAGGGCCCCTGACACGTGACGCACGAGCCACCATTCAGGATACAGAAGGTACGTTAACCTTTTGCATTAACGAAAAGAATTTACGATTGGCGGTGGTCCTGGTCCTGTTCAAAAAGGCAAATATACTCCAAAGCCGTTCAATCAAAAGAAGAATCATATCATGATATGTCGTTAACCATCTCTTTATATTTGACCCTGCCTCGGCAATCCGCGAATTTATGCAGCATTCTAGTGACAATTTTCGGATATTTGCCGGAAGTACCGGTTCAGATCCGTGGAAGTCATCCTGTTTGGAAGGAGCCGAACGATGGTCGATCGCGTCAATGAAGACACCCGCAACGCCACCGCAGCCCAGGAGGGGCAGGAGGCGTCGACGACGGAGACCCTGGACAGCGGCAGCCAGCCGCTCAGCGAGTCCGTCGCGCAGCTGGCGCAGAACGAGCCGGAGAACACCGGTGAGAACCAGCAGGAGACCGGGCAGGAAACCCCTGACGATCCGCAGGAGCTGATTTCCCAGGCGCTGGCGGTCCTGGCCGAACAGGGCTTTGACGTCGAGGACGGGATCGACCTGGAAGATCCGGCGGTGGTCGCGGCCCTGCAGGACGCGGGCTTCAGCATCGACCAGCTGGTCCTCGCCGTGGCTGAAGTCACCGGCGAACAGATCGAACCGGCGGCCGGTCCGGAAGCCGGCCCCGCCGGCGCGGCCGACGGCGGCGGCGACCGCTTCGCCCCCACCGACCCCGGCAGCATCGACGACGGCATTGGCATCAGCGGCCTGTTGGATCCGCGTGGGTTGGAGCCAAGCCCGCTGTTGGCGGATCCCACGGGGTTCGGGGATGGCTTGGACCTCAGTATCTCCGTTTCTGTACAGACCGATCTCGACGGTGTGGCAGGGCTGGGCCTCTTCGAGGACTGGCAGCCAATCCAGGCCGAGAGCCAGGATCCGGGCGGCAGCAGCGGCTTCACCGATAGCGACACTAACTTCGATACGCAGATGTATCAGGATCTGAGGGATACGGCAGGCGATCTTAGCTACACGCCGTTCGATTCCCTCGGCAATCCGGGCGAAGACTTCCTGTTTCCCGGCAACCTGGTATTCGATATTGATGCCGAGCCGGACACTGTCCCGGTGGACTACGGTCCGCTCGAAATCTCGGGCGCACCGGCCGGTTCCTACCTCTTCTATGTGGACGGTGATAATACCATCCAGCGCTTCGACTTCGTGGACGGCACCGAGACCTTCACGCTGAGCGACGTCAGCGAGGCCTACCTGGAAGGCAACAACATCTTCATCCTGCCGCCCGAAGATAGCGACGTCGACTTCACGCTGGACGTCTCGCTGGATGTCGAGGCCCTGGGCGACACCATCACTTTCACCGGCGATGTGCCGGTGGTGCTGGACGCCGTCGCGGATCTGCCTGACGTTGATGCGCGGGGAGGTGAGACAGGCATTTTCATTGATGCGGATGATGTCAATGGTGATGTAGAAGTTGATGCCGACGGTGCTTTCATCTTCACTGAAGACAATTCGCAGAACAGCTTTTTTGACGAACTGCCTCCTATTAACCCACCGGTTGAGGAGCCCCAGCCATCTGGGCTGGAGAACTCGGATTACAGAGAGTTTGAGCAAGGTGATCGTGGGCTTCAAGACGGGCCGCGCGAGGGCATTTGCTGTTACAAGGGGACGGTCTATAACGAACAGCCGATCTACAACCTGCCTTTTGCCACCTCGGTTACAGACCGCGACCGTGCTTTTGACCGAGACCCTTCCGAAGGCCTTACGGAAATCCGTATCGCGCTAGGCGAGAATACCGAGAAGAACAACACAGAAGTTGCCGCTGAACTGCCGCCCTTTGGTCGGGGAGGGTTCCATGCATCGATAGGCGAACAGCTGTTGAATGCTGACACGCTCTTGGACGATGAGGATAACCCACTTGAGGTGCAGGTGACCTTGCCTGCCTCCTACTGGAGTGAGGAGACGGGGTTTGTTTCCCAGGGTGATGGTGGCGAGATCCTGATAACTGTCACTCTGGATCCGGACACGCTGGACCAAGATACTGGCGAGTTGGTGTTCAACGATTTCCAGGTTCTGGGCGAAGATGGTGAAACGCCCATCGAAGGCGTTCGCATTCAGGACATCGATTTTGGTGACTTCAGCGTTCATCTGCCACGGCATGCCGACAATGACCTCAATGTGAGTGTCAGTTCCACGGTTGAGGAGCTGCGCGCAAGCGTGGGCACGGACGGGGAGATCACTACGGAAAACAATACGGCTACGAACACCCAGGATTACGAGGTGAACTTCCTGGCTGTGGCCGATGGCACGCAGATCATTGTTACTGACTATTCTGAAATCATTGGAGAGGGAGGTGGCCTGTGTGATTTCACTCCACCTCAGGATAGTCCGAATACAAGCCGTGATGATTATGGCAAGCTCGAGGGAGACGAGTGGGGCGGAACTTACACTGCCATCTTCGCCGAGGACGGTGAGGAGAGCCGCGACCAGCACGGCTATGACAATGATGCAGGCGAGCCCAGGGACGAAAGCCGTCTGGAGATCCCCCTGCATTTCACGGCTACGCAGATTGACCAGGATGGATCGGAGAGCGTAACCAAGTTCACGATCGATTTGTACGGCACCGATTCAAGTGATCCGCTTCCCGCCGGTACTGAGATTACTTACCCTGCCAACAGTGATGATGGGGTGGTTATTGCGCGCTTCAATGAAGACGGCGAACTTGAACTTGAGGATGTGGACCTCTCGTCTATCACCTTCAATACCACGGAAGGTACAGAGGTTACAGGCTCCCTTTCCATTGAAGGTGGTAAGCTAGTCGTTGATCTTGACGAGAATTCTGAAGCTGCCGGGGAGGGCATAGTCCTCGATGGAGAGATCGGCGTACGCCTACCCATTGATAGCAGCAAGGATTTCTCGGCGGAATTCGAGGTCACCACAGCAGAGACAGATGCCACTGGTGCTGTGTTGCCCGGCCTGGAATGCAACACCACGAAGTCGACGATTGATTTTGATGTCAAAGGTGTAGCGGGTCCTGCTGAGGTTGGGTTCACGAGTTACGAGGATGAGGCTTGCCGTCCGATTTATGGCGAGGGCTCGGAGTCTGTCCCGTCGGACCTGACGTCTGCCTCGGAAAGTGGGCCGAATGGTGTGTCGCTGCACGGCTTTGGCTTTGGTGTGGCGTTCATGGCGAATGGCGCTCTGGATCTGTCGGATGAAGCGTCGGGTTCGGTGATTTTTGACGGCAATGGCGCGGGCGTTCGGGTTGGGAATGACAACGGCGAGAACCGCGGCGGTCAGGTTCCCGATCAGATTGGCCATGACCCGGACGGTGATGGTGGTTCGAGCGAGGCGTTGGTTGCCGAGTTG
>NZ_ATVH01000002.1 GCF_000420625.1 Fodinicurvata sediminis DSM 21159
AGGATACGCCAAACAAATAACGGCCCATGCAACCAAAGCACAAAACCGCCGTCCGCGTATCCCTTCCAATATCTAACTACAATGTCAAAGAGCCGAGGCCCCGTCGGGGACGGAAAAAAGAAATCCGTTTTCGAGGGCCTCTGCAGCGTGCCGGCCGAGGCCGTTGCTGCGCTGAGGTGGCGGGGTATAGCCCCACTGCCCGGGGACTGTCAAACCCTTTGTTACGAATTTCTTTCGCAGCCGCAAAATGGTTTCCATTCCACTGCCGCAAAGGCTGCAACCTGGACTCAGAATCCATGATTCACAGCAACTTGAGCGGGGAGTCGGAGAGCTTTATCAAAGCATTAACCATTGACATTCATAATCCGCCCGGACATTGTCCCTTGCAGGGCTAAGGCAGGGGCCATGCCTGACAGACATACCTCCCGCATCAGGAGTCAGCCAGTCTCCTCCAGGACAGCGCTGAAGCGGGGTCGATTCAGATTCGGGGAGCACAGGGCCGCATGAACAACGGCAGGACGAAAACACGCAGGCAAACCAGAAACTGGCGCCTGCCCCTTCTCGCCGGCACGACAGCACTTACACTAGCACTTGGCACATTCAGCCTTATTACGGATGTCGGCAGCCGCCCGAATCCGCCTTCCCCTCCCGCAGACCTTGAAAAGAACATCGACCCCTTCCAGCAGGTCGTCTACATGTCCAGCCTGGTCGGCCAGGAAGAGGACGTGGTGGACTCGCCGATGCAGACCCGTACCGTCACGGTTCAAAGTGGCGACACCCTGACCAAGCTTCTGACCGAGACGGGACTCAACCAGCAGGAAGCCTACCAGGTTATCGAAGCCCTGAAGGATGTCTTCAGCCCCCGCGACCTGCGCGTGGGGCAGGAGGTCAAGCTTGCCTTCCGTCATGAGAATCTCGGGCTCTATACAATCGACACCTCGGCAAGCGAGCCTGAGTTCGTATCGCTGAGCCTGAGCCCCAGTGTCGAGGAAGAGGTCCATGTCAAGAAGACCGAGGACAAGTCCTATGCCGCTCTGACGCATGAGCGCACCTTCGACATGGTGGATGCCGGCGCAAAGGGAACCATCACCACGAGCCTGTTCGAGGCGGCGAGCAAGGAACAGGTGCCCTACAATATCCTGTCGGACGCCGTGCGCACCCTCAGCTTCGATGTGGATTTCCAGCGCGATCTCCAGAAGGGCGATGCCTTCGAACTGCTGTATGAAAGCTACACCAACGACAAGGGCGAGATCGTCAAGACCGGCGAGATTCTCTACATCTCGCTGAAGACCGGCGGCGAAGACCTCTCCTACTACCGATATGAAACGGCCGACGGGGACGTCGATTTCTTCAACAGAGAAGGCCAGTCGGTACGCAAGGGCCTGATGAAGACGCCGGTCGACGGTGCCCGGGTCAGTTCGGGCTATGGCATGCGGCGCCACCCGACCCAAGGGTATACCAAGATGCACAAGGGCATCGACTTCGCGGCCCCAACCGGCACGCCGATCTATGCAGCCGGGGATGGCGTCATCGAACGGGCCGGCCCTTTCAGCAGCTACGGCAACTATGTGCGCATCCGCCACAACAATTCGTACCAGACGGCCTATGCCCACATGAACGGCTTTGCCAAGGGCATTTCCTCCGGCGCTCGGGTCGAGCAGGGCGATATCATTGGTTATGTGGGCAGCACCGGCCGTTCGACCGGTCCACACCTGCATTACGAAATCCTGCAGGACGGCGCACACGTCAATCCCACGAACATCAAATTGCCGACGGGCCGCAAGCTGGCGGGAAGCGAACTCGAGGACTTCAAGTCGCACCAGAATGCCATCGACCTGCGTCGTCGTGACATCAACACCTCGACCCAGTTGGCCGTCCGTGCTGAATGTGAAGTGGATGCCGAGAGCGTCAAGAAAGGAGAGGAGCCTTCCTGCTGAAGGCCCCTCTTCCGCTTCCTGAAACAACGATGAAGGTGGATCAGGCGGCTGCGGCCTGAGCGGGCTCTCCGTTTATGGTCAAACCCGCTTCGCTGCTGCGAATCTTCACGGTGTCGCCGTCCGCCACGTTGCCCTGCAGAATCTGTTCCGCCAAGGGGTTCTGCAGTTCCTTCTGAATGACCCGCTTCAGCGGACGTGCACCATAGACCGGGTCGTAGCCGGCATTCGCCAGCCATTCCCGCGCCTCCTGATCCACATCCAGCGTGATCTTTCGTTCCGCCAGCAACTGCTCCAGATGTGCCAACTGGATATCCACGATCCCGGTCAGCTGTTCGCGACTCAGGCGGTGGAACAGCAGGATTTCATCCAGGCGGTTCAGGAATTCTGGCCTGAAGGCCCCACGCACAACTTCCATGACCTGCTCCCGCACCCCCGGGCTATCCTCGCCCGGCGTCTGGGCGGCCAGGATATCGGCCCCCAGATTCGAAGTCAGGATGATCAGGGTGTTGCGGAAATCCACATGACGGCCCTGGCCATCGGTCAGACGGCCGTCGTCCAATACCTGCAGCAGGATATTGAAGACATCCGGGTGCGCCTTCTCCACCTCGTCGAACAGGATCACCTGATAGGGACGACGGCGGACGGCTTCGGTTAGCGCCCCGCCTTCCTCATAGCCGACATAGCCGGGCGGTGCGCCGATCATGCGCGCCACCGCGTGTTTCTCCATGTATTCGGACATGTCGAGGCGCAGCAGGGCCGTTTCATCGTCGAACAGGAATGACGCCAACGCCTTGGTCAGCTCGGTCTTGCCCACGCCGGTCGGCCCCAGGAAGAGGAAGGAGCCGATGGGGCGATTGGGATCCTGCAAGCCGGCCCGCGCACGCCGCACGGCATGCGAGACTGCGGTCACGGCCTCTTCCTGTCCGATCACGCGACCCCGCAGGGCAGATTCCATCTGCAACAGCTTCTCGCGCTCGCCTTCCAGCATCTTGTCCACGGGAATCCCGGTCCAGCGCGATACCACCGAGGCAATGTGCTCGGGGGTCACCTCTTCTTCCAGGATATGTTCCTCGGGCACCTCTTCCGACTTGGCCAGCTTGGCCTCCAGTTCGGGGACGATGGCGTAGCGCAGCTCAGCCACACGCTCCAGGTCGCCGCGCCGCTGGGCCGTCTCGACCTCCTGGCGCGCCTGCTCCAGCTGCTCCTTCAGCTTCTGGGCCGACGCCAGCTTGCCCTTCTCCTTCTGCCAGCGCTCGGTCAGCTCAGCAGACTGGCGCTCCAGATCGGACAGCTCTTCCTCCAGGCGCTCGAGCCGGTCCTGGGAGGCCTTGTCCTTCTCCTTGCGCAGGGCCGTTTGCTCGATCTTCAGCTGGATGATGCGCCGGTCCAGCTCGTCCAGTTCCTCGGGCTTGGAATCCACTTCCATGCGCAGGCGGCTGGCCGATTCGTCCACCAGGTCGATGGCCTTGTCGGGCAGGAAGCGATCAGTGATGTAGCGGTTGGACAAATTGGCGGCCGTCACCAGGGACGAGTCGCTGATTCGCACCCCGTGGTGCACCTCGTACTTCTCCTTCAGTCCGCGCAGGATCGAAACGGTATCCTCCACACTGGGTTCCGAGATGAAGACCGGCTGGAAGCGCCGGGCCAGGGCCGCATCCTTCTCGATGTACTTGCGATACTCGTCCAGCGTGGTGGCGCCGACACAATGCAGGTCGCCGCGGGCCAGCGCCGGCTTCAGCATGTTCGAGGCGTCCATCGCGCCTTCCGTCTTGCCGGCACCGATCAGGGTGTGCAACTCGTCGATGAAGACGATGATCTCCCCCTCTGCGGCAGAAATTTCCTGCAGGACGCCTTTCAGCCGCTCCTCGAACTCGCCCCGATATTTCGCCCCGGCCACCATGGAACCGAGGTCCAGGGACATCAGGCGCTTGCGTTTCAGGCCTTCGGGAACGTCCCCATTGACGATGCGCAACGCCAGACCTTCCGCAATCGCGGTCTTGCCAACACCAGGCTCGCCGATCAGGACAGGATTGTTCTTGGTCCGGCGCGAGAGGACCTGGATGGTCCGTCGAATTTCCTCATCACGACCGATCACCGGGTCCAGCTTGTTGTCCCGGGCCGCCTGGGTCAGGTCCCGGGCATATTTCTTCAGCGCATCATAGCTGTCCTCTGCGCTGGCAGAGTCCGCGGTACGGCCCTTGCGCATCTCCTCGATCGCCTTGTTCAGCGCCTGCGGCGTCACGCCCGCGGCCTCGAATGCCTTGGCGGCCGCTGCGCCCTTCTCCATGCACAAGGCCTGCAGCAAACGTTCACTGGTAACGAAGCTGTCACCGGCCTTTTCCGAAAGTTTCTCGGCCTGCTCGAACACGCGTGCCAGTTCCGGGGTCAGGTAAACCTGGCCTGCCCCCGAGCCTTCGACCTTGGGCTGCTTCTCCAGGGCCTCCTCGACATGCTTGAGCGCCAGGCGCGGATCACCACCGGCCTGCGTCATCAGGTTGGCTGCCAAACCTTCCTCGTCGTCCAGAAGAGTTTTCAGGAGGTGTTCGGGTGTCAGTCGCTGATGCCCGCGGCGCAGGGCCAGGGTCTGGGCGGCCTGCAGAAAACCGCGCGCGCGTTCCGTATATTTTTCTGGATCCATGTTGAAACTCTCCTCTTCTGCGTCTTATCAAGCCCGCAGATGATTCTGTTGCTATTTCGCACCCTCTTCGGAGGCATGCGCCTATCTGGCGGAAAACAACCGCTCTTGAGATATATGGTGCGTTGCAAAAACGCCACAAGACTTCGGGTTTACAAAAAAAGCCCCCGCAACAGAAGACTGTGCGGGGGCAGGGTCAGGAGAGATCGATGCCTACGCCCGAGATCGCCCCGGTTCGAAGAAGCCTTGAGACGATCGGTCGCAAACAACGGGGCGGAGCATAGTAAAGTTCCCCCGCCCAACGCAACTGCAATTCATTATCATATACAGAAAAAATTATTTGACTGCAGGCTTGATTGCAGGAACCGCCAGCGGTTGAATTGTTTTCACACGCTGTCAGCCGGCCGGATCCATGACCATATCGCTTGCCACCATCAACCGTTACCCGATCAAGGGACTGAAGGCCCAGAGCCTGGAGTCGGCGCGGCTGTCATCCAGCAAGGGACTGATCGGGGACCGCCTCTTTTCTCTGGCCAGGGGCTCGGCAGGTTACAGTCTGCCCCATCACATCCCCCCCGCCGCGATCAGCATCCTGGATCTCGAGAACGAGGAACGCCTGGCAAAGCTGGAAGCCCGATACGATGATGATAACCAAACCCTTCAGCTGCTGCGCAGCGGGCAGGAGCGCCCCCTCGCCCAGGCTCGGGTGGACACGCCCTTGGGGCGCAGCCTCATCAGCCAGTTCTTCGCAGATTTCCTGGGGGATAGCCGCCGCGGCCTGCCCCGCCTCATCGACAGCGAGGAAGCCCTGGCGCCAAGCGACTGGGTCTCCCTGATCAACCTGGCCTCCTTGAGCGATATAGAACGCGTGGCGCGCCAGAAACTTGATCCGGCCCGTCTGCGGGCCAACCTCTGGATCGAAGGCGCCAGAGCCTGGGAAGAAAGGGATTGGAACGGCAGCCGCTTCCGGCTGGGGGAGGCCGTCCTTCAGGTTACGGCCCCTCTGGACTGCTCGAGCAGTGCAAACGTCAATCCGCGCGAAGCGCAGCGCGACATCAATCTGCCACTGCTGATGCGCAAGGGCTTCATGCATCAACAGGTTGGAGTGCAGCTTACCGTCCTGGAGGGCGGCCGCATCCAGCAAGGCGATCGCCTGCTGCCCTTCACCCAGTAAGAGACTTTTTCCAACAGTCCCAAACGGAAAAGGACCGTTTCACTCACCTGGGAAACGGTCCTTTGGAATGGTTTGCCGGAGCGCCTGATCAGGAGGTCACGAGACCGGAATCCCCACTGGGCTCTTCGCTCTTCGGCTTTGTCCGCCGGCGGCGCGGCTTGGGCGCTTCCGCTTGCTGATCGCCACCTTCACCGCTGTTCTCCTGGCTCTGTTTGTCGCCATTCCCGTCCCGTGGCGATTCGCCCAGGATCTTCAACAAACCGGCCTCTTCATCATTGCCGCCATCCGACTTGGCTGACTCTGAATTGCCTGAATCAGTGGAAGCTTCGGGTTTCTTGCGCGGACGGCCACGTCGTGCGCCCGTCCCGCGACTTGAACTGCTCGCCTTATCGCTTTCGGTCTTTTCATCCGATTCAGCCGGGCTGTCTGGCTGATCACCGTTGCCGGCACCCTGGCCCGCAGCGTCTGCTGTCTCGGAGTTGTTGTTGCGCCGGCTTCTGGCAGCTGGCTTGCGGCGCGATCGCGGCGCACTGTCCCCGCCAGCGTTCTCGTCGGACTGGCCGGAACCAGACTGGTCATCGTCACCGGCCGTATCCGCAGAGCCATCCTCCTGCGCGGCACTTGCCGCACGCTCGGAACGACTGCGTCCATTGCCGCGACGGTTATTGCCGTTGCGCCCACCGCCGTTGTCCTGGCTGTCGCGTGAATCCCCCTGATCAGAGTCACCGTCCCCATTGTCCGCATCATCGCCACCATTGTTGTCGTGGCGCGGCTGGGTGCGCTGCTGACCCGGATCCATGCTCTCGTTCAGGATTCGGTAGTAGTGCTCGGCATGCTGCTGGAAGGATTCGGCCAGCACGCGGTCTCCCGCAGCCTGGGTATCCCGGGCCAACTGCATGTACTTCTCATAGACCTGAGTCGGGTTGCCCCGCACACGGCCTTCCGGCCCTGCGCTTTCAAAGGTCTGTGCGCGAAGCGGCACATTGGAGCGGCGCCCGGAGCGTCCGCGGCCCCGCCGTTGATTGTTACCTTGTCTCATCGATGCGTTACGTCACATGTCGGATATTGTTTTTGCACGAGCGGATCATTCATTCCCGATGTCCTCGACAATCCGGGAAAGACAGTTCAACTCTGATGTCTATTGAACGTCTCGGGATTACTACCCTGATGCTCGGCGCCTCGGCGCCGGACCCGATCAGCTTCGGCACCACACTATCGCCCTCGCTAGGACTTTCCAACCTTTTTTTCTCCTTATTCCACGGATGCGAAGGCCGAAAGCATCAAGCACCGCGAACGGCCTCCAAGATCTGTGAGCAATTCGACCGAACCGGCACCCGCCGCATGAAACAGTTCGAATACGTCATCAGCCTGTTCATGGCCAATCTCGAGAGCCGCCGTGCCCTCCGGCTCGAGCAGGCGCGGCAACTGCCGCGCAAGTACGCGGTAGGCCGCAAGCCCATCCCTTCCCGCAAACAGTGCAGCGGCAGGATCATGTTCCGCCACAGCGATCGACAGTACATCCCTTTCCCCTTCAGCGATATAGGGGGGGTTGCAGACGATCACGTCAAAACGCCCCTGCAAACTTGCGCCCCAATCGGCACAGAGGAAACGGCTTCGTTCTGCCAACCCCAGACGCTGGGCATTGCGTCCCGCCACCTGCAGCGCGGCCAAGCTTAGATCCGTACCCAGCCCCCATGCCAGCGGCAACTCGTGAAGAAGCGACAGAAGCAGGCATCCGCTTCCTGTACCAAGATCCAGTACAGACAACTCATCGCACACTCCACCCGCACGCGCCAGAACTCCTTCGATCAGGGTTTCACTGTCAGGGCGTGGATCAAGGACGTCCGGGGTGATCTCGAAGTCCTGAGACCAGAACTCCCGCCGGCCCAGAATGCGCGAGAGCGGCTCGCCTTGCACCCGACGTACCAAGGCGTCTTCGAAACGCGCATGATCGCCTGACGCGACATCCAGCTCGGGATAGGCCAGCAAGTGGCCGGAAGGCAGACCCATCACGCCCGATAGCAACAGGCGGGCTTCGCGGCGCGGGCTGTCCAGGCCCGCCTGCCGCAGCGCACGTACGGCCTGGTCCATCAGGATCCCGGCCCGGGTCACTGGAAATCGGCCAGACGGGCCGCCTGATCCTCGTGGATCAGCGTATCGATCACTTCGCCCAGGGCTTCCCCCGTAATGACCTTGTCCAGCTTGTAAAGGGTCAGGTTGATGCGGTGGTCGGTCACGCGCCCCTGGGGGAAATTGTAGGTGCGAATCCGCTCCGAGCGATCGCCAGAGCCAACCTGCTGCCGTCGTGCCGCAGCCTCGGCATCCTGCTGCTCCTGGCGCATATTGTCGTAAAGCCGGGCGCGCAGGACCTTCATGGCCTTCAGGCGATTCTTGTGCTGGGACTTCTCGTCCTGGCACTGCACCACGATGCCGCTGGGCATGTGCGTGATGCGCACGGCCGAATCGGTCGTGTTCACATGCTGGCCACCCGCACCCTGGGAGCGAAAGGTGTCCACGCGCAAATCCTTGTCCTCGACCTGCACGTCCACCTCCTCAGCCTCGGGCAGGACCGCAACGGTCGCGGCCGAGGTGTGAATCCGCCCGCCCGATTCGGTAACCGGCACACGCTGAACACGATGAACACCGGATTCGAACTTCAATCGGCTGTAGACATTCTGACCGGAAATCGAGGCACTGGCCTCTTTCAGGCCGCCAATCTCGGTCTCGGTGTAGTCGAGCGTCTCGAATCGCCAGCCCTGGCTGTCGGCGTACCGCTGATACATGCGGAAAAGCTCGCCCGCAAACAGCGCCGCCTCGTCCCCTCCTGTTCCGGCACGGACTTCCAGAATGACGTTGCGATTGTCATCGCTGTCCTTGGGCACGAGCATCATCATCAGCTCATGCTCGGCCTGCTCGATGGACTCGCGCAGGGCGTGGTATTCCTGCTCGGCCAAATCGCGCATCTCGCGTTCAGCCTCTGTATCCTGTCGCAGGCTTTCCAGGTCAGACAGTTCCTGTCGCTGGGCCTCCAGGCTGTCCATCTTCTCCACAAGCGGCGTCAGCTCGTGAAACTCGCGCAACAGCTTTGTATAGGCCTCGGACCCAGGGTCGGGATGGTCGCTCAGCAGGGCGGTCAGCTCGCGATGGCGGGCAGCAACCTGCTTCAGATTCTCGTCCAGTCTCACCTGTCGTTCTTCCCCTTTCCGGTTTCGATCCGGAAAAGCTGTTTCAGAAATCGTTCGGCTTCGGCCTGCGCATCCGGGCTTTCGGAAGACATCTTCCTCAACGTCCGGGATGGCGCGTGCAAAAGCCGGTTCAGCAACAAGCGCGTTGCGGCCTCTGCGTCAAGCTTTCCATCCGCCAGAACTTCGGCGCGTAGCTCCTCGCAATGCCGGCGCAGGGCAACCAGCGGCGAATCCACACCGCCCAGCTGTGCTTCCCGACTGTAGTTGTCCAGTTCCTCAGCCAGGATCTCCCAGGCCCGGCCAGCCGCTTCCTCGCGCGCCTGCTGGCCTGCACGGGCGCGATGCTCCAGATCCTGCAGGTCATAGACAAAAGCCCCCTCCACGTCGTTGACGTCCGGCTCTATATCACGCGGCACCCCTGTATCAAGGAACAGCAACGGCCGGCGGCGACGCTGTTTCAGCAAGTGCTCTGCCTGCCCCCGCTCCATTAGGAACTGGCCACTGCCATGGGCCAGCAGCAGGATATCCACGCGCTCCAGGTGCGCTTCCCATTCCGTCCAATCCAGGTAATGCCCGCCCAGACGCTCCGAGGCCGCCCGGGCCAGTGCCGGCCTGCGCTGGACCACCTGTATGTGCTCCAGACCAGCCGCGCGGAATTCGGCCGCCAGGACTTCACCCATCTCGCCTGAGCCGATCAACAGCAGGCGCCGCGAATCCAGACGTCCATAGAGATCCCGTGCCACACGCAGGGCCGAAGCCGCTAGCGTTGCCGGGCGTTGCGCCAGGCTGGTTTCATTGCGCACACGCTTGGCCATCCGGTAGGACGCCTGCAGGACATGCTCCAGGTTTGGACCGCTCAGGCCCATGGCTTCGGATTGACGGTGGCTTTCCTTCACCTGTCCCAGGACATGAGGCTCACCGATGACCTGGCTTTCCAGTGCCGCCGTCACGGCAAAGAAATGATGCAGGGCATCGGATCCCCTTAGGCTGTATGCGCTGTTGCGGACCAGATCCCCTGGTACACCAATCCAATCGGCGATCATGGACAACAGGCCGTCCTCCACCGACGCGCCGGATTCGGAAACCGCCAGCACTTCCAGACGAT
The DNA here is from genome assembly GCF_000420625.1 of Fodinicurvata sediminis DSM 21159. NCBI lineage: Bacteria > Pseudomonadati > Pseudomonadota > Alphaproteobacteria > Rhodospirillales > Rhodovibrionaceae > Fodinicurvata > Fodinicurvata sediminis. Next base: position 10,037 of record NZ_ATVH01000002.1, read on the forward strand.
CACAGGTGGAAAGCAACAGGACCTGCTGCAGGCCGAAGGCCGAGAGTTCGGCCAAGCCACGCTGGCGTTGCGCGTTTTCCAGGAACAGCTGTTCGCGCAGCGCGCCGCTCACGCAACGATGGCTCAGGCCGCAAAGGATCAGGTCATTCGGCATCCGCTCATGCTAGCAGAAAAGGCAACACCATCATGCCGGGCTTTTCTCAGTAAAGCGTTTCCAGGCGCGCCGGCAAGGACTCCAGTGCCAGCGATTCCTGTTCGCCACTGTCGAGGTCACGCAAGGTGACCTGACCGGCCTTCAATTCATCCTCCCCCATCATGATGGCCGCACGCGCCTGCATCTGGTTGGCGCGTTTCATGCGTTTCTTCAGATTCCCGGAATAGCCCAGCTCGACCACATAGCCACGGTGACGCAATTCCTGGGTCAACTTCAGAGCCTGGACAGCGGCGGCCTCACCCACGGGGATCACGGCCACCGGGCGCGCGGCCGGCGTCACATCCTGGACCAGCATGGCCAGACGCTCGATCCCGGCGGCCCAGCCGATGCCCGGTGTTGCGGGACCACCCATGGTTTCGATCAAGCCATCATAACGCCCGCCGGCCAGGACAGCACTCTGTGCGCCCAACCGGTCGCTCGTGAACTCGAAGGCCGTATGCGTATAGTAATCCAGTCCGCGGACGAGCCGGCTGTTCAACTGGTAGGGGATGCCAAGCTCATCCAGCCCGCGCCGCACCTCGGCAAAGAAGTTTCGGCTTGTTTCATTCAGATAGTCCTCGAAGGCCGGCGCATCCGCCACGACCCTGCGGTCGCCTTCGTCCTTGGAATCCAGGATGCGCAAGGGGTTGCGCGTCAGGCGCGCGCGGCTGTCCTCACTCAGGTGGGATTCATGCTGCTGGAAATACTCGACCAGGGCAGCACGATAGGCAGTTCGGCTTTCGGGGTCGCCCAGCGTGTTCAGCTCGAGCACTGTGTCCTGCAGAATACCCAATTCCTCCAGTATATGCCGGCCCAGCGCGATCACCTCGATATCGGCCTGGGGCTGAGGTGCGCCCAGCAACTCGACACCGATCTGGTGGAACTGGCGCTGGCGGCCCTTCTGCGGCCGCTCGTGCCGGAACATCGGTCCGGCATAGAAATACTTGAGCGGCAGGCTCTGGTGAAGGCCGTTGGAAATGAGCGCACGCGCCACTCCGGCCGTGTTCTCCGGACGCAGGGTGATCTCCTCGCCTTCCTTCAGCGAGAAGCTGTACATCTCCTTCGTCACGATGTCCGATGTATCGCCCAAGGTGCGCTTGAAGACATCGGTGAATTCGAACACCGGGGTCGCGATTTCCTCGAAGCCATAGCGTTCGGCAACACCCCGTGCCCGTTCGATCACGGCACGATGACGGCGCATCTCCTCGGGCAGAAGATCATGAGTTCCGCGTACAGGCTGCAGGGTCGACACGATTTTTTCCTGATTTCAGTCGATGGGTCGGACGTTCCTGCCGAAAACCAGGCAGGCGTTATTCGGCAGCGGCCTGCTGCTTGCCTGCCTCGATCTCGGCGGCCTTCTTTTCCACCAGCTCGACCAGATGGTCAACAATGTCGCCATCCTTCAGGCGATGATCGGGCAGCCCCTGGATATAGACCTGGTGGGTGCCGCGCCCGCCACCTGTGAAACCGATGTCGGTCATGGTGGCCTCACCCGGCCCATTCACGACGCAGCCGATCACCGAGACGGTCATGGGCGTGGTGATATGCGCCAGACGTTCCTCCAGCACCTCGACCGTCTTGATGACGTCGAACTGCTGGCGCGCACAAGAGGGGCAGGAAATGACGTTCACACCCCTGTGCCGCAGGTTCAGCGATTTCAGAAGCTCGAAGCCAACCTTCACTTCTTCGACGGGATCGGCCGACAGGGAGACACGCAGGGTGTCGCCTATGCCGGACCAGAGCAGCATGCCCAGCCCGACCGATGACTTGACCGTGCCGCCGCGCAGGCCGCCCGCTTCGGTGATTCCGATATGCAGCGGCGCATCGGTTGCCTCGGCCAGCTGCTGATAGGCGGCGACGGCCAGGAAATTGTCCGAAGCCTTGCAGGAGATCTTGAACTCCAGGAAATCCTCGTCCTCCAGGGCCTTTGAATGATTGAGCGCGCTTTCCACCATCGCCTCGGGACAGGGCTCGCCATAGCGCTCCAGCAGCGAGCGCTCCAGCGACCCGGCATTGACGCCGATGCGAATGGAACAGCCATTATCACGTGCCGCACGCACGACCTCGCGCACACGTTCCTGGGAGCCGATGTTTCCTGGATTGAATCGCAGGCAGGCGGCCCCATTCTCAGCCGCCTCGATCGCACGTTTGTAGTGGAAATGAATGTCGGCGACGATGGGCACCGTCACTTCCGGCACGATCTCGCTCAGGGCAGCGGAGGACTCCGCATCGGGACAGGACACACGCACGATATCCGCACCCGCCACTTCCAGCTGGCGGATCTGCTCGATCGTGGCCGCCACATCGGTCGTGGCCGTGTTCGTCATCGACTGCACGGTAATGGGCGCGTCACCGCCTACAGGCACATTGCCAACATGGATCTGTCGGGACTTGCGTCTATGTATATCGCGATAGGGCCGCACGCTCATGATCGGCCGGCTCCCGTGGCTGTCAGGACAGAAGACATCATGCCTGCAAGATGCCCTTCTGCTGCACCAACTTCAAGGCCACCACCTCAGCAGGCGGTCAGGCCTCCAGGCAGGTCGCTCTCACTGCTGCAGGGCACCCGACGATAACTGCTGCGGGTCCAATGGCACGTCCCTGCGCACCGTTCCCATGCCGCCCAGGGAGGGGATCGTGTCTCCATCCACACGAATATCCAGTCCCCCCGCATTTCCGGTCAGAAGGGTCATGCCCTCCTCGTCCGGAACCAGGTAGCTTTCGCCGGCCCGCAGGACACGGGTGAAGACCAATTCGCCACCGGCATCCCGGATCTGTACCCAGCTGTCCGATGTCGCTTCAAGGACGATCCGCGCGCCTTCATTGTCTTCACCGTAAACCCGGCCTGGCCCGGTTTCGGCTGGCGTGTCTTCATCTGTTTCTTCTTCGGATCCGGGAAGATCGGGGATCGTGCCGTCCGCCTCTTGCTCACTGCTCTCGGCTTCGACCTCCGCCGGGCTCGCTTCGTCCTCCGGCGTATCCGGTATGTCCTGACCCGTGCCAAGAGCGTTCGTTTCGTCCTGCGTTTCTGTTGTAAAGTCGTCTGTCTGCGTTTCGCTCGCCAGGTCAGCCGTCTCTGTGGTGTCCTGGGCCGGTTCCTGGGTCGCAGATTCTTCCCTATCGGCTTCGGTCAGGCTGTCAGGCGCCGGCGGCACTTCGCTTTCGCTATCTCCCGCCTCGTCCTGAGTGGCCGTGGCGGCCACATCGCGTTCCGTCCCACCCTCGACTGGCTCTTCGCTCTCGCTGGTCTCCGCACTCGGAGAGACATCGTTTTCGCCTTCAAGGCTCCCTTGAGCGCCATCGTCCATGCCATCTTCAAAATCCTGGGTCGTGGCCAACTCTTCCTCGCTGGAAACAGCACTGTCCACGCCGTCCTCAGCACCAAGCCCCTCCTCTTCGGAGACTCCCGGAAGCAATTCCACATAGGGCCGTCCCTGATCGTCCCAGAAATACCAGGCGCCATAGACAAGAGCGATCAACAGGACCGAGATCAGGACCAGGGCCACCCCGGGGATACGCCCTTCGGGCTTGGGGGCCGGGAAGCTGAGATTTTGCTCGGCTGCCGCCAGGTCGCGCACCTCGGCCTTGAAACGCTGGACCATGTCGTCGGAGTCGAGCCCCAGGTAGTCTGCATAGCTGCGCACGAAACCAATGGCATAGGTCGTGCCGGGAAGATCGTGGTAGCGCGCCTCCTCTATGGCCAACAGGTAGTCATAGCGGATGCGCAGTTCCTTGCTTACATCCCGCAGTTCAAGTTCCTGCGACTCACGCACCTGCCTCAGTGTGTCGGAGACACCGGGTTCATAATACTGCCAACCGCCGTCGTCATATTCAGGATAAGCGGAAGGTCCTCGCATACCGTCGTTCTGCGCCATGAGTGCTTATTGCAACCGCATCTTTCGGAGACAGACGGGATGCCCGCCTCGCATAGGTTCAAAGAGGCCGGCCGGGGCAGTTTTCCAAATGTCCCGGTCAGATAAGTCACGTCTCTTCAGTCTGCCTTTTAACAAATACCTGCAGTGAACAGCAAATGCCTTAATCATAGTGAAATACCATCAGATTGAAATACCATGGTCTATGGCATAGCCGCGCAGCAATTCGCGCACGCTGTGATCAGGTCGCTGGATCAGCTCGTCGACGAAATTCTCCAATTCACAAAGATCCAGGCTGCGGATCATGGTTCGGATCTGCCCGACGGCAGCCGGCGGCATGGACAGGATACGAAATCCGCAACCCAACGCCGCCAGGGCTTCCAGCGGGTGGCCCGCCATTTCGCCGCAGAGCGAGACCTGTGCCCCAGCCGCGTGGGCCTGCTGCATCAGACTTCTCATGAAATTCAGGGCCGGCGGAGACAGCACATCGTAACGCCGGGCCAGGCGCGGATTGCCGCGGTCGCTGGCAAAGAAGAACTGGAACAGGTCGTTGCTGCCCACCGAAACGAAGTCGCTGCGCGCAAACAATGCCGGCAGCTGCCAGACCAGGGCTGGAACCTCCAGCATGGCGCCCACCTCCAGGCGCGACGGTTCGCGGCCCCCTTCTTTCAGGTGCCGCTCCATCTCTCGGTCCAGCAGGTTGCGCGCACGGGTCAACTCGCTGACGTCACTGACCATCGGGAACATCAGCCGCAAATGCCGATTCTCGGCCGCGCGCAACAGCGCACGCAACTGGCGCCGCAGCATGGCCGGCCGGTCCAGGCCAATCCGAATGGCGCGCCATCCCATGACAGGGTTCTCGTCCGGCGTGCCGCTCCAATAGGGCAGCGCCTTGTCACCACCGATATCCAGCGTGCGAAAGGTAACCGGCTTGTCCTCGGCCAGGCTCAGCACCCGGTCATAGAAATCCACCTGGGTGGGCACATCGGGGAAGGCCTCACGCACCATGAAGGGCACCTCGGTGCGGTAGAGGCCGATGCCTTCGGCGCCGCAATCATGCGCCTGGGAAATGTCCATCAACAGGCCCGCATTGACCATAAGGCTGATCCGCCGCCCATCCCGGGTTTCCGGTGGCAGATCCCGGTTGCTGGCGAAGGCGGCGCGACGCTGGTCGCGCACCTCGATCGCATCGGCAAAATGTTCGCGCACACTCAAGCGCGGGCGCAGAAGGACCTGGCCATGATCGCCGTCCACGATCATGAAATCGCCCGCCCGCACCAGCTTCAGCAGATCCGGACAGCGCCCCAGCATGGGGATCCCCATGGCACGCGCCACGATCGCAACGTGGGCCGTCGGGCCGCCATCCTCGAGCACCACGCCCTTCAAGCGCTGCGGATCATAGTCAAGCAGTTCCGCCGGCCCCAGCGTGCGCGCCACCAGGATCATTTCCTCGGGCAGGTCGCCCGCCTCGGCCGAGCCCTCGGCCCCCAGCAGGTGGTGCAGCAGGCGGTTGCCGAGATCCTCCATGTCCGCATAACGCTCGCGGATATAAGGATCGCGCACCTTCGACATGCGCGTACGCATGTCCTTCTGTACGCGCTGGACGGCCGCCTCGGCGGTCAGGCCGCCACGTACGGCCTCGCGTAGGCGCTCGATCCAGCCGCGATCGGCGGCGAACATGCGATAGGTTTCCAGCACCTCCCGGTGTTCCCCGGATTCCGCCAGCTCACTGCGCTCGAGCAAGTTGTCCAGCGCTCCCAGCATCTCATGCAGGGAGCGATCGAGGCGTTCGAGTTCGCTGTTCACATCCTCGGCCACGACCTGCTTGATGACGATACCGCGCTCGTGGGGCACGGCCTCGCCCATGGCCACCCCCTCGTGCAGCGCGATTCCGCTCAGGCGCAGGGGCAGGCTGGTGGTGCTGTCGGTATGCCGCTCCTCATCCTCTCCGATCAGGCCGGCGGCCCCGATCAACTCGACCAGCACCATGGCGACGATCTCGAGAGTTTCGATCTCGTCTTCTGTATAGCTGCGCCGTGTCTTGTTCTGCACCGCCAGTACGCCGATGACGCGGCCCTCACGCAGGAGGGGCACGCCCAGCATGGAGTGATAGACTTCCTCGCCGGTCTCGGGGCGGTAGGCAAAGTTGGGATGTTCCTGGGCATCCGGAAGAGACAGGGCACGCCCCGTCAAGGCGACCTCGCCGACAATGCCCTCACCCATGCGCAGGCGTGTGCGGTGAACAGCTTCGGGACGCAGTCCCCAGGTGGCAAACAGCTCCAGAACCTCGCCGGCCCGCATCACGTAGAGCGAACAGACCTCGGCCACCATGTCGCTGGCGATCAGGCGCACGAGCCTGTCCAGGCGGTCCTGCCAATGGCCGCCGCTCTGCATGAGATCGCGCACCTGCCGCAACAGTCTGCGCGAACCTCCCCAACCGGTTGACTGCGGTGGCATCGATCCGACTCCCGCTTTTCCGGCCAGACTCTACCTGCTTTGAAGGCTTAGGGCCTCAGGTTACGTCGAGGCCATAAGCTGTGTGCAGGCTGCGCAAGGCCAGCTCAAGATACGCCTCGTCGATCAGGACACTGATCTTGATCTCGGAGGTGGTGATCACCTGTATGTTGATGCCCCGCGAGGCCAATGCCTGGAACATCTGCTGCGCCACGCCTGTATGGCTGCGCATCCCGACACCGATCACGGACACCTTCACGACACCTTCCTCGGCCACCAGATCGGCGAAGCCCAGGTCCTCGCGGTTGCTTTCCAGGACCTGGACCGTCCGGTCCAGGTCTGTGCGGCCAACCGTGAAGGTCATGTCGGTGGTCTTCGTATCCGGCGATATGTTCTGGACAATCATATCAACATTGATGGCCGAGTCGGCCAGAGGGCCGAAGATCGACGCCGCGACACCGGGGCGGTCCGGGACGTTGCGCAAGGTGATCTTTGCCTCGTCCCGGCTATAGGTTACTCCGCTGACTACTGCCTTTTCCACGATCTCTTCCTCATCTACCACCAGCGTACCGGGTTTGTCCTCGAAGGTGGAGCGCACCTGAACGGGGACATGATATTTCATGGCCATCTCGACGGACCGGGTCTGCAGCACCTTGGCGCCCTGGGATGCCATTTCCAGCATCTCTTCATAGGTCACCTTGTCCAGCTTGCGGGCACCTTTCACGATGCGCGGGTCGCTGGTGTACACCCCATCGACATCCGTATAGATATCACAGCGATCGGCCTTCAGGGCCGCGGCCAACGCCACGGCAGAGGTGTCGGAACCGCCGCGTCCCAGGGTAGTAATGCGATTGCGGCTCGGCTCCAATCCCTGGAAACCCGCGACCACGGCAACCTCGCCGCTCTCCAACCGGCGCTGCAATTCCTCTCCTTGTATCTCGACAATGCGCGCAGAACCATGAGCCTCGTCCGTGATCACGGGGATCTGCCAGCCCTGCCAGGATCGCGCGGCTATTCCCATGTCCTGCAGGATAATGGACAGCAGGCCGGCCGTGACGTTCTCTCCCGACGAGACAATCGCATCATACTCGCGCAGATCATACAAACGGGCGGCCGAACGCGTATGTTCCACCAGCTGGTTGGTCACACCAGCCATGGCCGAAACCACCACGGCAACCGCGTTGCCGGCGTCGACCTCGCGCTTCACCCGTCCGGCAACATGCCTTATTTTATCGATGTCGGCGACCGAGGTGCCGCCGAATTTCATGACGATGCAAGCCATCGTGTTCACTAACCTTGTCGGGAAGAAAACCGTCAGTACCGGTCAACCATGCGGTTGCCGAGCGGACACGCGCTATCCATACTTGATCCGCATAACCGCACGCAAGCGCACACGCAGATTCTTCTCCGGAGCCAGTCATGAGCAGGGGCCATTCCAGTTCGACCGTCGATCCCTCCGAGATCGACAAGTTCTCCGCCATGGCGGAGGCCTGGTGGGACGAGCAGGGCGATTTCGCCCCGCTCCATCGCCAGAACCCGACGCGTCTGTCCTACATTCGCGAACAGGCTTGCACGCACTTCCAGCGTGACCCCAGAGAACTCACACCCCTGAAGGGCCTGCGGGTCCTGGACATCGGCTGCGGCGGCGGCCTGCTGTGCGAACCGCTGGCTCGTCTGGGAGCGCAGGTGACCGGCATCGATGCGTCCGAAAAGAACATCGCCGTGGCACGCCTTCACGCCGAACAATGCGGGCTGGAGATCGATTACCGCTGCATCGCTGCCGAAAACCTGGCGGAGACCGGAGAGGTCTTCGACATTGTCCTGGCCATGGAGATCGTCGAACATGTGGCCGACGTGCCGGCCTTTCTCGATGCCTGCGCCAGTCTGCTGGACAAGGACGGTGCCTTTTTCCTCTCGACCCTCAATCGTACGACCAAGTCCTTCATGCTGGCGATCGTCGGTGCGGAATACCTGCTGCGCTGGCTGCCGCGTGGCACCCATGACTGGAAGCGTTTCCTGCGCCCTTCGGAAGTAACACGGCAACTGCGTCAATCGAACATGGAAGTCCGGGACCTGGCCGGCATGGTCTACAACCCGTTGAACGACAGCTGGCGCCTTTCGCGGCGCGACCTTGAGGTCAACTACCTGCTTTATGGCCAGAAGCTGCGCTGACGGCGCAAAGTCTCACGCATCCTCACGGGAAACCCAGGGCACACGGGCGAAAGGAACACCCTCTTCTTCCAGTTCCTCGGCCTCCTCGGGCGTGGTTTCTCCATAGATATTGCGCTCGGGCGCTTCCTCGTTGTGGATGCGCCGGGCCTCTTCGGCAAAGGATGAACCCACGTAGTCGCTGTTCGCCTCAACGTACTGGCGCAGGCTTCGCAGTGCCTGGCGCACCTCGGCCTCACTGGGCGGCTTCTGCTGAAGTTCCTGAGCCCCCTCAGGGGCAGGAGTCGCCGGTTCCCCAGTCTTCTCTGCAGGCACCTGCTGCCCTTCGGCCTCGGGCGCTTCCGTCACGGGTTCCTCGCTGCCGCCCTTGGACAGACGCGGTGCCATGATCGCCTTCTCCACCTTCTGCGAGCCGCACTGCGGACACACCACAACGCCTTCGGACACCTGTTGGTCATAGGCGGAACTGTCGCGAAACCAGACATCGAATTGATGCGCTTGCTCGCATCTGAGAGAGTAGAGAATCATGCTCCTGGCCTTGTCAGGCAGACTGTTACTGCTTCACTAGATGGCATCCGAATGAACACAAGTAAAGCCTCGCACTGCAACCCCGACCAGCCGGCATCCGCCTGGGTCTGCCGTTTTGCGTACCTGGCGCCGGAGAGCCGTCCCATCCTGGACATTGCGGCTGGGGCCGGCCGGCATACGCGCTATTTCCTGGGACGTGGCCACCCCGTCGTGGCTGTGGACCGCGACGTCCGCGCACTGCGCGACCTGGAGGACAGGCCGGGGCTTTCCATTTTCGAAGCCGACCTCGAACAGGATGCGCCGCCTCCCTTCGCAGGACGCGGCTTCGGTGCGGTGGTGGTCACGAACTATCTGCACCGACCACTCCTGCCAGCGCTTCTGGAAGCCGTCGAGCCCGGCGGCCTGCTGATCTATGAAACCTTTGCCAAGGGGAATGAACGCTTTGGCAAGCCTTCCAGCCCGGACCACCTGTTGAATCCCGGCGAACTTCTGCAGGCCTTTGCCGGTCGCTTGCGCATCCTGGCCTACGAGGATCTCGAATTCGAACAGCCGCGACCCGCCTGCATCCAGCGCATTGTCGCCCGCCGTGAAGGCATCTGAATTCGCGTCCGGAGTCTTTCAGGCTGCTGGGCCGGAAAATTCACTTTCGTAACTCAACGCCGGCACCATCCCGCGCGCCTTGGACACCTCGGCCGGATCGATTTCGGCCACCACGACGCCTGGCTCAGGGCCCGCATCCGCCAGCACCTCGCCCCAGGGCGCCACGATCAGGGCATGACCGTAGGTCTCGCGATTCTCGGCATGGGTCCCGCATTGCGCCGGCGCCAGCACGAAACACCCCGTCTCGATCGCCCGCGCCCGCAACAGCACATGCCAGTGCGCCTGGCCTGTGAAGCGCGTAAACGCGGCCGGCACGGAGATGAAATCGGCACCGGCGCGGGCCAATCCGCGATAGAGGTTGGCGAAGCGAACGTCATAACAGACGCTCATCCCCAGCCTGCCCCAGGGAAGTTCGGCCGTGACGGCCTCCCTACCGGGGCGGAAGGTGCGCGACTCGCGATAGGTCTGACCATCCGGAATATCCACGTCGAACATGTGGATCTTGTCATAGCGTGCCGCGATTTCACCGCCGGGACTCAGCAGAATCGAACGATTGGCCACGCGTTCCGGCGGGCCAGCAGCCGCTTCCTCAGCGCTGCGTGGATCTATTGTCAGGGATCCCAGCAACAGCCAGATATCCAGTTCCCTTGCCAGGCTGGCAAAGGCATTCAGGGCGGGATGGCCTTCCTCGGGCAAGGCATTCGCCAGAATGTTCCTGTGGCCGGGAATCATGAAACTGGTGTTCTCCGGTGTCAGGACGAAGTCCGCCCCCTGCTCGGCCGCCTTGCGGATCAAGACCGAGGCCTGGTCGATGTTGTCCTGCAAGTCCGTGCCGGCGGTCATCTGGATGCAGCCGGCCTTGAAGGGGGCTCCTCCCCCGGCTGGGGTCGTCATTCCTCGGCCTGTCCTTCCAGAAGCGGATCCAGCCGGCCCGCCGCCTCCAGCGCATAAAGCTCGTCACAGCCGCCGACATGAAGGCCATCGATAAAGATCTGTGGCACGCTGGACTTGCCGCCGGCACGTTCTGTCATTTCCACGCGCCGCCGGGGTGCCGAGAAGACATCGATCTCCTCATAGCGCGCCCCCTTGCTGTCCAGGAGTTTCTTGGCCCTGTAACAATAGGGGCACATGAATGAAGAATAGATCTCGATCTCTGCCATCTGTCCGCCTTACCCTTGCATCCGGTCACATCTAATCCTGTCCTGGCCCGTCTCAAGAGACAGACAACGACATCGCCATGATGCCCGTTCCATGACAGTGAAAAAAGTCCTGTCGTGCACCTTGCCTCACGCACCCGACTTCACCACACGTGCCAGGGTCAGCGCCTCGACCCGGGCGGCACCTGCTCGAAGCAGGGTCCTGGCGCAGGCCTCCAGGGTTGCTCCTGTCGTATAGACGTCATCGACCAGCAACAGGTTCGCCCCCGACACCCTTTGCCTGTCAGAGGCCCGTACTGTGAAGGCACCTCGTACATTCCTTTGCCGTTCACTCGGCGTCATCTGGCCTTGCGAGGCCGTCTTGCGCGTTCGCTCCAACAGGTCCACCGCCAGCTGTCCCCGGGGTGCCTGTGCCGCCAGTGGCCGGGCCAGCAAGGCGGCCTGGTTGTAGCGGCGATGAAACAGCCGCCAACGGTGCAGGGGCACAGGCACGACAAGGTCGCAGTCCTCGAGCAGGAGCCGGCCGGCCCGGGACATCCACTCGCAGAATATCGGTGCGGCATGCAGGTGATCGGCATGCTTGAAGCGCAGGATCATCTCACGGCTGGCGTCATTGTACTGGACGGCGCTTCTGGTCCGCTGGCAGGACGGCATCTGTTGCAGACAGGGGCCGCACAGACTGTCTTCTGCTGCCTCATATTCAAAGGGCAGGCCGCAGGCGGCACAAAGCGGCTCGGCTATGAAACTCAGACGACTCCAACAGGGGCCGCAAACCAGCCCCTGCTTGCCGACGGGCTTGCTGCAACCGGGGCAAAGTGGCGGCAGGACAGCATCCACAAGAGCGGTGATTTGCCGACGGCCTGTTGCCAGTAATGCGTCCATGACATCCTCCGGTGAAACGGCCGGAGGAAGATTCGGGACTTTCACCAGACTGCTTCCTGGGCCATATCTTGCGCATGGATGAGTCTATCGAGATTTTCGACCGGCGAACAGTCCGCCGACACCGTGATCGGGCCGCTGACGGCTTTCAGGAGCATGACTTCCTGTTCCGGGAGGTGGGCGAGCGCCTGCTCGATCGCCTGGACGACGTAAAGCGGGAGTTCTCCTCGATCCTGGAGCTGGGCTGCCGAACGGGCGGGCTCTCACCAGCCCTTCAACGCAAGTATCCAGAGGCAAACCTGGTCTCCTGTGATTTTTCACCCGCCATGGCCCTCCACGCCAAGCAGGAGTCAACAGCACGACCGATCGTAAACGTCGATGAAGAGGCCCTGCCCTTTGCGCCTGGAAGCTTCGACCTTGTCTTCAGCGTCCTGGACCTGCATTGGGTGAACGATCTGCCGGGCTGTCTACTGCAGTTGCGCCAGGCCATGCGCCCCGATGGGCTCTTCCTGGCAGCCGTGCTGGGCGGCGACACACTGTTCGAGTTGCGCAGCAGCCTGGTACAGGCGGAAACCAGCCTGGAAAGCGGTCTCAGCCCACGCATTTCACCAATGACGGAACTACGCGATCTGGGTGGCCTGCTTCAACGCAGCGGATTTGCACTCCCCGTTGCAGATGCCGACAACCTGACTGTGACCTACACCAACCCTTTCCGCCTGATGCAGGACCTGCGCGCCATGGGCGAAAGCAATGCCGCCTGCCACCGCCGCAGCAGCTTCAGCCGGCGCGAAACCTTGACCCGGGCGGCCGAGCTCTACTTCGAACAGTTCGCGGATGCGCAAGGACGCGTGCCGGCCACCTTCCAGGTCTTCTACATGACGGCCTGGTCCCCGCATGAAAGTCAGCCCAGCCCCCTGCGCCCAGGAACGGCAGCACAACGCCTGGCCGATGCCCTGGGCAGCCAGGAAGAGAGCACGGACGATCCAGTTCAATAGTTATATTATTTAGAATCAATTATTTATAACGTTGTTTAGATCGATTAAAAAAAATCCTTGCAGCCTGAGCGGAAAGACTTATCTAATAGGGGTAACACATAGCGGCGTGAAACCGCTCCTGGACGTTTCCCGTCATCCCGAAAGAAGGAGAGAAAAATCATGTCCCTCAACACCGGAATTCCCGCCGAAGATCGAAAGGTAATCGCCGAAGGACTCTCGAAGGTTCTCGCCGACAGCTATACGCTTTATCTCAAGACCCACAATTTCCACTGGAACGTCAGCGGTCCGCAGTTTGCCGCCCTGCACAGCTTGTTCGAAGAACAGTATCAGGAGCTTGCCAGCTCAGTTGACGAGATTGCCGAACGCATTCGCGCCCTGGGCCACACTGCACCGGGCAGCTACAAGGCCTTCTCGAAACTCACCTCCATCGAGGAAGCCGAGGACGTGCCGGATTCCAAGACCATGCTGAAGCAGCTTGCCGAGGACAACGAGACTGCGGCCCGCACGGCTCGCTCCGTCTTCCCGGCCACTGAAAGCGGCAATGACGAGGCGACGGCCGATCTTCTGACCCAGCGCCTTGCCGCTCATGAGAAGGCAGCCTGGATGCTGCGCGCCCACCTCGAGTGAGGCACAGACAGTCATTCAAGTTATGCAAAGCCCGCGGTTCCGCCGCGGGCTTTTTGCTGCCCGGCCGGCCGCGCACGAAGATGTGATTTTGACATGCGTGACTTCCGGACTATGTCAGAGTCTATAGGCAGATGCCGGGAGGAAAAGGATGTTGATTCGCAGAAAGCGCGGCTGGGAACTTGCCGAAAGCCAGGCAACCCCGGAAGAAATCTTTCGCAATCGTCGCCGTTTCATGCGCACGGCAGGCGCCGGTTCGCTGCTGCTCGCCGGAGGAGGTCTGCTTTCCGCCTGTGAAGACATGGACGGCGCCAACCAGGCCAGCGCGGCAGAGAGCGACGCTTTCGCCCAGGTAGCGGATGATCCCTCCTACGAGCTTTATCCCCTGGACCGTAACTCCCGATACCAGGCTGAACGAGACATCACTGAACGAGAGCTGGCCGGCACCTACACCAACTTCTACGAATTCGGCTCCTCGAAGAATATCTGGCAGAAAGCCCAGGACATGCCCATTCGTCCCTGGTCCCTTCGGATCGAGGGTGAGGTCGAGGAGCCCTTCGATATCGACATCGACGACCTTCTGGCGCGCATGCCCCTGGAAGAGCGCATATATCGCCTGCGCTGCGTCGAAGCCTGGTCCATGGTGATTCCCTGGTCAGGCTTCCAGTTGAGCCACCTGCTCGACCTGGCCCGGCCCACCTCGAACGCACGCTACATCCGCTTCACCACCCTGGAGGATTCCGAGGTCATGCCCGGCCAGCGGGCCGGATGGTATCCTTGGCCCTACATCGAGGGACTGACCATGGAGGAGGCCGCCAACGAGCTGGCCTTCATGGGTACGGGCATATACGGCGCCCCCCTGCCAAAACAGAATGGGGCTCCCTTGCGTCTGGTCGTGCCCTGGAAATATGGATTCAAGTCGATCAAGTCGGTCGTTTCCATCGCCTTCACGCGTGAACGCCCGGTTTCCTTCTGGGAGGAAATCGCCGGCAACGAGTACGGCTTCTGGGCCAACGTCAACCCCGAGGTGGCGCACCCACGCTGGAGCCAGGCCGAGGAACGCGTCATCGGCAGCGACGAGAAAGTCCCCACCGAGCTCTATAACGGTTACGGGGAGTATGTAGCCGAACTCTACGCCGATATGGATCAGGACGAACGCCTGTACCGATAGGCCGCACAGGCTGCCCGCTGTTCTGCCGGAAAGCTGAGCAGGTTCAGTAGACCAGGAAAAGTCGCGTTTTCATGCAGGATCTGGAACAGCGGAATATCGCCCAGGTAGCTCGAGAAACGGCCCTTGTCCACGAATACCTGGTGGAAGTGCTGGACATCGAACAGTTGGTCCAGATGCTGTAAGACAGCCCCTGTCAGATAAAAGCCCCCAAAGGCGCCATAGGCCAGCGCCGCATTGCTTGCCGTTATGGCCAGGAACTCGGTGAAAAGCCTGACGGCGTCCTGGCTGGCTTGGCATTCTTGCTGCTTGGCCCGCCTGACCACTTCTGCCGGGTCCAGCTCTTCCTCTTTCGCACCCTTCACGACGGAAACGGCCTGAAACAGGTTGACCAGACCCGGCCCGCTGACGACCCTTTCGACGGAAACATGATCCAGGCGCGCCCTCAGGACGGAAAGAACTTCCGCCTGTTCATCGTTCACGGCAGCCTGCGTCATGTGCCCGCCCTCGCCAACCACCGGGCGCCAGTCACCATTGCCAAGGGGCATCAGGGCCGCCATGCCGAGACCAGTACCGGGCCCCATGAGCGCACAAGGGCTGCGCAGCTGGACCGGCCGGTCATTCAGACGCCGGCAATCCTGATCCTGCAGCACCGGCAGCGCCAAGGACTGTGCGGTGAAGTCGTTGAGCAGAAGCACTTCCCTGCTGTCCAGCTGCTGCTCCAGCGCCGCAATATCTATCCACCAGCCGCGATTGGTCATCTTGATGAGCTGGCCGCGCACAGGGGCCGCGATGGCAAGGGCCGCAGCCGAGATGGGCGGACTGCCGGCTGACTCCAGGAAAGCCTGCAGGGCGGCCATGAAGGTCAGCTCTTCCGCTGCCTCCACCATAGTCTTCTTGATGGGCACGGAGTCAGCCGGCGCCCCGGATTCATAGAGGGTGAAACGGGCGTGTGTGCCGCCAATGTCGGCCAGAAGCCAATAGTCCTCCTCATGTCTGCCGGAGCGTGTCATGTCTTCAGTGGGCCTTCAGAGCTGCTATGAAACTCTTGCGCCAGGCCGTGATATCCTGTTGCCGGATGGTTTCCATCAAGGCGGACCAGCGCTCCTTGCGCTCATCCAGAGACATGCTGAGCGCCCGTTGAAGCGCCTCGCCTGTGTTCTCGTAATCCAGCGGATTGACGATCAGGGCTTCCTTCAGTTCATGCGCCGCCCCGGCAAAACGCGAGAGCACCAGGACACCGGGATCCTCGGGATCCTGTGCGGCAACGTACTCCTTGGCAACCAGGTTCATGCCATCGCGCAAGGGCGTGACCAGGGCCACCCGACTGTGGCGCAGCACCCCCGCCAGGGTCTTGCGGGCCAGGCCGCGGTTGATATAGCGCAGAGGCGTCCAGTCCACCTCGGAAAAACGCCCGTTGATGCGCCCGGACAGTCCTTCCAGGCGGCTGCGGATCAGCTTGTACTCCGGCACCTCCGTACGGGAGTAAGGCGCGATCTGCAGGAAGGTGACACGACGGCGGTTCTCGGGGTAGCGGTCCAGCAGGTGCTCGAACGACAGAAAGCGTTCCGGCAACCCCTTGCTGTAATCCAGACGGTCCACGCCGACCATCAAGGCGCGCCCGTCCAGGCTCTCGCGCAGCCGGTTGGCGATGTTCGAGCGCGAGCTTTCCCGGGCTGCCCCGGCAAAGGCCTCCGGATCGATGGAAATGGGGAAGACTTGGGCCCGGAACTGCCGGCCAAAGGCCTCGAACTCCTCGTTTGTGTGGACCTGGCCGCCGGCTTCGTGGGTGATGTAATCCTCGAAAGCCCGAAGGTCGCCAGGCGTCTGGAACCCGATCAGGTCACAGTGGCAGAGCGAGGAAATCAGTTCGCGATGATTGGGCAGGGTCGCGAAGACCTCGGCCGAGGGAAAGGGCGTGTGCAGGAAGAAACCGATGCGGTTCTTCACGCCGGCCTGACGCAGGTCCCGCGGGGCCATCATCAGGTGATAGTCATGCAGCCAGATCAGGTCGTCTTCCCGCAGCAGCGGCACCAGCTGGCTGACGAAGTTGGCGTTGACCCGCTGGTAGGTCCGGAAGTCCTCGCTGTGATACTCCATCAAGTCGGTGCGATAGTGCAGGACCGGCCAGAGGATGCGGTTGGCGTAGCCGTTGTAGTAGCCAGAGTGTTCGGCCGGTGTCAGGTCGACCGTAACCGTCTCGAAGGGATTATCCCGGGTTGGCTCGGCAATAGCCGGACTTGCGACCGGTGCCTCGCGTACGTTGCCGCTCCAGCCGAACCACAGGCCGTTGCTTTCGCGCAGTGTGTCCAGGATCGCCACCGCCAGACCACCCGTCGCGCCCTTCGAGGCTGTCTCGTTCACAGGGGCCACGCGGTTGGAAACGATGACGATCCGTCTCATTCCAGCGCCTCCCAGCTCTTGCTCAGGCGTGTGGCCGAGTGCACCACGCCCACCAGGGAATAGGTCTGGGGGAAGTTGCCCCAGAGTTCACCCGTTTCGGGATGCAGGTCCTCGGACAGCAGCCCCACGTGATTGCGGCAGGACAGCATGTGCTCGAACAGCTCCCGCGCCTCTTCGCGGCGTCCCACGGCGGCAAGCGCATCGATGTACCAGAAGGTACAGATTGTGAATGCCGTTTCGGGCACGCCGAAATCATCCGGGGCATGATAGCGATAGAGATAGTTGCCCTTCTTCAGCTCGCGTTCCACGGCCGCCAGTGTTCCCAGATAGCGCGGGTCCTGGGCATCGATGAAGCCCAGCTCGTGCATCAGCAGCAGGCTGGCATCGATGTCCTCCCCCTCGAAGGATTCGACGAAGCTCGACACCTTCTCGTTCCAGCTGCGCTCCAGAATGACGCTTCGCAGGCGGTCGGCCTCGGATCGCCAGAAACCATGCCGGTCCTCCAGGCCCAGGTGCCGGGCGATCCGTGCCAGGCGATCGCAGGCCGCCCAGCACATCAGGCTGGAATAGGTATGAACCTTCTGCTGACCCCGCAACTCCCAGGGACCGGCATCCGGCTGGTCGAAGCGCTGGCGCGCCTGCTCGCCCAGAGCCTCCAGGCGGCGGAACAGGTCCACCCCGCCAGGCGAGATCAGGCGGCAGTCGAAGAAGCACTGCGTGGCCGCCAGGACCACACTGCCATAGCCGTCGTTCTGGATCTGGGTATAGGCCTGGTTGCCCACCCGCACGGGTCCCATGCCGCGATAGCCGGGCAGGCTAGAAACCTTGCGCTCATAGAGATGCTCGTCCAGGCCAATCCCAAACACCGGCTGCAGGTATCCATCAGGCGCGCTGCTGACGATGTTCAGGATGTAACGCAGGAAACCTTCCATGGTCTTGGTCGCGCCCAGGCGGTTGAGCGCGTTCACCACGAAATAGGAGTCCCGCAGCCAACAGAAGCGATAGTCCCAGTTGCGCCCGGAGTCCGGGGCTTCGGGTACCGAGGTTGTCAGGGCTGCAATGATGGCGCCGGTTTCTTCGAAGTTGCTGAGCTTCAAGGTGATGGCCGCGCGGATGACCGCCTCCTGCCACTCGAAGGGGATCGAAAGCGACCGCGTCCAGCCGCGCCAGTAAGCATCGGTCTGCTCGATCATGCGCACAGCCGTCGCCTCGATGGATTCCGTCAGACTCTCGTCCGGCCCCAGGATCAGGTACTCATCCTGTTCCAGCAGGAACCAGCGTTCCGAAAGGACATAGGACAAAGGCGAGGTGGTATAGAGTCGCAGGGTCAGATCCGGCGCAATGAAGCGCGCATGATTGCTGCCGCGCGTCCGCTCTGGCACACCGGCACCATAACCATGTGCAGGCCTCAGGCACACGCGTACGCGCGGCGTACCCGCCAAGGGGCGTACGCGCCTCACCACCATGGTAGGACGGAAGGTGCGATCGAACTGCTTGTAGCGCGGGGCACAGTCCGTCACCTCTATGGCGGAACCGTCGGCGGAATAGAGCCGTGTGGTCAATACCGCGGAATTGCGCTGATAGAACTGTTCCGAGCGCTCGAAGCCATCCAGGTCGATGGCAAACAGGCCTTGCTCGACCCCGTCTCCGCCCAGCAGGGCATTGAACCAGGGGTCGCTCTCGAAATCCGGAAAGCAGCACCAGACAATACGGGCTGCCCGATCGACCAGTCCCCCCAATACACAGTTCCCTATCACAGCCAGGTCCAGACTGGATTTCACTTCCTTACGCATCACGCCTCTTCACGAGTATTTTCAGACAGGTTCACGCCTGCCAATTCAGACAGCCAGGCACGCAACCGCTCGGCCGAGGCCACCGACCAG
This sequence comes from Fodinicurvata sediminis DSM 21159, assembly GCF_000420625.1. Taxonomy (NCBI): domain Bacteria; kingdom Pseudomonadati; phylum Pseudomonadota; class Alphaproteobacteria; order Rhodospirillales; family Rhodovibrionaceae; genus Fodinicurvata; species Fodinicurvata sediminis. The sequence goes on from NZ_ATVH01000002.1 coordinate 28,962, forward strand.
CGGGCGGCAGTCGTTCTGGCACCCACCAGGATGGCATGCCCGTTCAGCGCATTCACCGTCTCGAACCCATCCTCATCCGTCACATCATCGCCAACAAATACCGGACAGCGGCCGGCAAAAGGCCGCTCCCTCATGAAGGCCGCGATGGCCGTTCCCTTGTCATGGCCGGGCACGCGCAGTTCGGCCACCATCTTGCCGCGCAGCAGGTGCAGCGGCGGACTGCTGACGCGCGCCAAGGCTTCCGCCAGTGCCAGAACCTCCGACTCCAGTTCGGGCGCCTTGCGATAGTGCACCGCCAGGCCGTGGGACTTGCGCTCGAGGAAGAGGCCAGCGTGGCGATCGACAAAAAGCGCCAGACGCGCCTCCACCTCGGCAAAGCCCTCCGGCAATTCAAGGCCGGGCAGCAGGCGTCCGTTTGCCATGCGCCTTTCCAGGCCATGCTGCCCCGCGGCCGGCAGATGCAGCGGTGCGAAGAGGCAATCCAGTTCCTTCAGGGGGCGGCCGCTGATCAGGGCAAGAGCCCCGCAAAGACGGCTGCGCAGCTTGCCGAGACTCTCGACCAGTTGCCGATCCGCGGAGACCGCCTCCGGGTGCTCGGCAATATCCAGCAGGGAGCCATCTACATCCAGGAAAAGTGCCCAGTCTTCGGAGAACTTGGGCAGGGCAGAGGAAGGATGTGTCGCAGGTTCTGCGGCCCGAATCATGACCTCGCCTTTGCAGGACTGGAAAACGGGGAATGCCTGAGATCGGCTTTTCAGGCACTTACCCTAGTCTCTCGCTTGGTGGCAGGCAACCCGACCGTCCTGCAAACACCCTGGAGAAGTGCAGGAGGAAACAGGATTATCACTTGCCTTCTGGCACGTAAGTGTGAGTCCTGAAACGAGACCAAGCTGTATCCGAACGATAAGAAGGCAGTCGATGGACCTCCTCCCCCTTTTCATTCAGGCTCTCGTGATCGGCTTTGCCCTGGCCATTCCCCTGGGGCCCATCGGCCTCCTCTGTATCGAGCGCACGCTCAGTCGAGGGATTGGTGCCGGTCTATCCACGGGCCTGGGTGTGGCCGTGGCCGATGCCATATTCGCGGCCCTCGTGGCCTATGGCGCGCGCTGGGTCGCCGACGAGATGCTTCCCTACCGCGACCTTCTTCGATACGCCGGCGGCCTGGTGATCATCCTGCTGGGTGTGCGGACCTGCCTTCAGTCCCCGAAGACCCGCTTGCCGCGCGGAGTCAGTCTCAGTGGTTCCACCTTCCTGACATCCTTCATGCTGACCCTGGCCAATCCCCTGGTTCTTGTGGGTTTCATTGCCATCTTTGCCGCCCTGGATCTGGGCGAGGTCATCCAGAGCAACCAGCAGGCGCTTCAGGTCATCGGCGGGATCTTCCTGGGATCCATGGTCTGGTGGCTCTGCCTGACCGGACTGATGGCCGCGATCCGCCATCACCTGGGCCAGCGTACTCTGGTCTGGTTAAATCGCGGCGCCGGCGCGGTTCTGATACTGCTGGGCATCCTGGTGATGATCTTCGGCGGGAAATAGCCTTACCGCCGCCCAAACAGCCGTTCGATATCGGCCAGCTTCAGTTCCACATAGGTTGGACGGCCATGATTGCACTGTCCGCTGTGCGGCGTGGCCTCCATCTGGCGCAACAGGGCATTCATTTCCTCGTTGTTCAGCCGACGCCCGGCTCTCACAGATCCGTGACAGGCCATGGTTCCGCAGACCTCCTCAAGCTTTTCCCGCAGGCTGAGCGCCTGGTCCATCTCGGCCAGTTCGTCCGCCAAGTCCCGCAGCAACCCCTGAACGTCCAGCTTTCCCATGAGTGCCGGCACCTCGCGCACCAGCAGGCTGCCTTCCCCGAAGGCCTCGATTTCCAGCCCCAGTTCGGCCAGCTCCTCACGGCGCGACAGGACGCGCGCTGCAGCTGCCTCATCGAGTTCCACGACTTCGGGAATCAGCAGCGCCTGGCGGGCCACGCCACGGGCAGCGATCTCCTCCTTCATGCGTTCGTAGACCAGGCGCTCATGGGCCGCATGCTGGTCCACGATCACAATACCGTCGCGTGTCTGCGCGACCACGTAAGTCTCGTGAAGCTGCGCGCGGGCCGCACCCAGTGGATAATCGTAGAGGGGTGGAGGATCCTCAACGGCACGCGAGGCCGAATCCGCAGTACCTGCCACCGGGGTCTCCATCCCCGTCACCGCCTCTCCAGGCTCGGCGGCGGCTCGCCCTTCGGGTGGTGCCTGCAAGCCGGGCAGGGGCGCATGATAGCCATCCGGCCCCTCGGCAAATCCGCTTGCGGCTTGTTGCGGCCCTCCGTGGGGAAAGGCCGGCCTGTAACTGCCACCGACTGGTGGCGCACCACCCGGCTGGAACGAGCCCAGGGCCGAGCCGGCCACCGTGGTGGAGGCCCTGTGTCCGGCCTCCGCCAGGGCATGGCGGCAGGCCGAGACGATCAGGCCGCGCACCAGTCCCGGATCACGGAAGCGCACCTCGGCCTTGGCCGGATGCACATTCACGTCCACTTCATCCGGCGGCACCTCCAGGAACAGGGCGACCACCGGGTGGCGGTCACGCGCCAGGAAGTCCTGGTACGCCCCCCGGATGGCGCCAAGCAGCAGACGGTCGCGCACAGGACGGCCATTGACGAAAAGAAACTGCTGCTGAGCATTGGCGCGGTTGTAGGTCGGCAGGCCGATCAGGCCCTCAAGGCGCAGGGTCTCGCGCACCGCCTCCACCGGCAGACAGTTGTCGCCGAACTCCCGCCCCAGAATGGCGGACAGGCGCTTGCGCCGGGCATCGAAGAGGTCCGGCCCGCCACGTTCCAGGTTCAGGACGTTTTTCTTCTCGTCGGCCAGCTTGAAGGCCGCATCCGGATGCGCCATGGCGAGGCGCTCCACCACGTCGCGGACATAGCCCTGTTCGGTGCGCGCCGTCTTCAGGAACTTCAAACGCGCCGGCGTGGCAAAGAACAGGTCACGCACCTCGACACGCGTGCCCTGTGCCAGGGCTGCTGGTTTCAGCTGGCCCAGTGTTCCGCCTTCCACAGAAAGCGACCAGGCCTCGCTTGCACCCTCCTGGCGGCTGGCCAGGTTCAGGCGCGCGACCGCCCCGATCGAGGGCAGCGCCTCGCCCCGAAACCCCAGGGACGCGATGTGAACCAGGTCATCGCCCTGCAGTTTCGAGGTCGCATGGCGTTCCAGGGCCAGGGCCAACTCATCGGAGGACATGCCCCGTCCGTCATCCGTTACTGAAAGGTAGGCGCAGCCGCCCTCGCGCAAAGCAACTTCAATCTGCCGTGCGCCGGCATCCAGGGCGTTTTCCACCAGCTCCTTGGCAACGGCGGAGGGCCGCTCGATCACTTCACCAGCGGCAATGCGGTTGACCAGTGTCTCGGGCAGACGGCGGATTGTCATGCAGGGCTCTTCGTTCTCTGGCTCAGATACTGGCGCGCCAATTGCTTGCCCTCCTCCACAGCCGGCTGGTCGAAGGGATCGACCTCCAGCAATTCTGCGGCAAACACCGTTTCCAGCATAAAATGCATCAGTAGGCCGCCCAGGCTGGTTTCATCCAGCTGATTCAAGGTGATGACACGGGTGGGCCGCCGGTGCCGGATCAGGGTTTCGGTTGTGGCCCGCGCCATTGCATCCAGCAGATCCCCCATGCCGTGGCCGGCCAGGTAATCCAGCCCCAGAGCTTCCGCCTGCTCGGCCGGGACCTTGGCATCGCCCGGCGCCTCGGCATGGCGGACCAGGGTAAAGAACTTGTCCCGCGGGCCTTCCAGATAGAGCTGCAGCTGGCTGTGCTGATCGACTGCGCCCATGGCGCGGATCGGGGTCAATCCCTTCCCCTGCTTGCCCAGGCTTTCGGCCCAGAGCTGTCGGAACCACAATCCAAAATGCGCCAGGCGGTCGATGTAGGGCATCAACACTGTCTGCGTCAGTCCAGCGCGGTGTGCATACGCCACGGTCAGAACGGCGCCGGTCTGCGGCGCAGCCGTATGCGCGGGTTCCACTCCCAGGCTCTGGTCCAGCACCTCGCGGGCGCCACGGCGCAGGGCGGCTGCGTCCAGCCCGGCCAGCAGTGCCGGCAAGAGGCCGACTACGGACAGGACGGAATAGCGCCCGCCCACACCTTCATCGTGATCCAGGCAAGGCAGGTGATAGCGTGCAGCCAGGGTCTTGAGTGGGCTGTCCTTTGGCTCGGTGATGACCGCGACCTGGCGTGACAGCCGGCTTTCATCCACCTCGCTCAACAGGGCCTCGAGCAGCTGCAGGGTCTGGCAAAGGGTTTCGGCCGTTCCTCCGGACTTGGAGATGGCCACCACACCCAGGCGTGAGAGATCGACCGCAGCCAGGAAATCGTCGAAGCTGTCCGGGTCCACGTTGTCCAGGAAATGCAGGTTCGGCCCGCCCAGGCGGTTGCCATAGCCACTGTCGGCCAGGGCATAGAGGGTCTGCCCGCCCAGCGACGAGCCCCCGGTGCCAAGGATCAGGACATCATCGCAATTCGCCGCCAGCGCTTCCGCCACTTCGCCGGCCCTGGCCAGATCCTCGGTGCGATCCGGCAACTGCAGGAATTCGGGGCCCGTCCCATCCCTGCGCTGTTGCGCCAGGCGACGGGTGGCAGGTGCCAACTGCTGAAGGCCCGCTTCCAGGTCCTTAGTGGACAGGCCCACGTTCTCACCTGCATTCCCGATCAGGCAACCATCCACATTCACAGAAAACGGCATTTGCATTCTCCCGAGGCTGCGCAGGTGACATTCTTGTCCCGGCCGCTTGCCATGCACAAGCTTCCTTCCAAGCCGGCTGCAAGCTCTTGATTCAAGAATATTTTGCGCGGCCGCCCTATTCGCGCGGCGGCAGGACGATATCCGACTCGACGCCCTCGGGCTGTCCCACAACCACGAAGGTCAGGGCCTCCGGCTGCAGCAACGAACGGGCCACGCGGCGTACATCCTCCATGCTCACGGCCTCGATTTCCTCGGTGCGACGGTCGATGTAATCAATCCCCAGGTTGTCCATCTGGATGGACAGCAGGACCGAGGCAATGCTGTCGCTGCTGTTGAGCTGCCGGGCAAAGGCACCGGTGACATAGCTCTTGGCATTGGCCAGTTCCTCTTCCGTCGGCCCTTCTTCCGCCAGGCGCTGCCATTCGGTACGCAACACGTCCAGGCTTTCCGCCACGCGGGCATTCTGGGTGGCCAGGCCGCCGGTCAGGACAGCTGCATGGTCCAGCGTATTCAGCCCGGTGCTGACCGAATAGACCAGGCCGCGCTCCTGACGAATCTCTTCATTCAGGCGCGAGGCGAAACTGCCGCCGCCCAGGATGTAGTTCACGATATAGGCAGCAAAGAAATCCGGATCATCGCGGGCCATGCCCGGCTGGCCAAAGGCCACCACGGATTGCGGCTGATCACGCTCCACCACGGCCACACCGCCCGCGCTATGGGGCGTGGTATCAGGAACCTCGGCTGCTTTACCTTCCTCCGGCAGCGCCCCGAAGGTTTCATCCAGCAGCTTGCCCAGTTCCTCCGGAGTTATGTCTCCGGTCGCCGCCACGTATAACCGTTCACGCGCTACCTGGTTCTCCAGGAAGGCCCGCATGTCTGAAACCTCGATGGTGCCGATGCTCTCGGGCGTCCCCTCGCTTGGCCGTCCATAGGGGTGGTCCGGGAAAAGCAGGTGATAGAGTCCATTCCAGGCCAGAGACTGGGGATCCTGTTGGCGTCGCGCCTGCATGACCTGGTACTGGCTCTTCAGGCGCTGGACAGCGGTCTCGTCGAAGCGCGGCTCGGTCAAGGCCATGCGCAGGTAATCGAAGGCCTCGTCCCGATTGTGCGTCAGGGTCATCAGCGAGCCGCTGAAACGGTCGCGGCTGGTGTTGAAGGACATGCGGATCGAGCGGTTGTCCAGAGCTTCCTGGAAGGCTGTGGAATCAAGCTCGCCCGCACCTTCATCCAGCAGGGCCGCCGTCAGGCCGGCCAGACCCTCCTTGCCCTCGGGGTCCGTTGCCGAGCCGCCGCGAAAGGCGAACTCCACCGCCAGCACGGGATTGCTGTGATCCTCGACCAGCCAGGCCTCGATCCCCCCGGGGGAAACCACCTTCTGGATATCCATCGCCCGGGCGGCCAGGGGCGCTGCGAGACAAAGCAGCAGACCCAGGAGCAGAGTCGACACCAACTGCGGAAGGGAACGGAAACGCGCCATCATGCTTTCAGCCCTCATGAGGTCGGTTCGCTTTTCAGGACACCCGTGACCGAACGGTCCGGATCGAAGACCAGTGCGGCCGCCGCCTCGACTTCTTCTGCCGTCACCTGACCAATACGTTCGGGCCAGGCCTCGATGTCCTCAAGGTCCTGTCCGGTGGTGAGCGCCCGTCCTATGAAATGGGCCGGTCCGCTGACGGAATCCTGGGCATAGGCCACGGAGTCCATCAGGCGCTGCCGTGCCTGTTCGACCTCTTCCTCGCTGACACCCTCGTCCAGCAGGCGGTCGATCTCCGCACGTAGGGCTTCCTCGGCCTTCGCGAGATCGTCGCCATTGCGCGGCGTGACGGAGATGGAGAATTCCGAAAGATCAAGACTGTTGGCGCGATAGCCGGCGCCGGCACCGGCGGCAATTTCCTGCTCAACCACCAGTTCCTGGTACAGCCGGCCGGTTCGCCCGCCCATCAGCTCATCGAGAACCTGCAGAGCATAGGGCGTGGCGTCGGTACTATCCTCCAGAGAGGTATTATAACTCGGGGCCAGGTATTGGATGGTGACCGAAGGCTGTCCCACTTTTGGATCCGCCAGCTCCACGCGGCGGCTGGCCCACTGGCGCGGTTCCTCCACACGCTGGCGCTCCGGCACGGCACGCTGCGGAATGTCGCCGTAATGGGTCTCGGCCAGGCGGCGAACCTCCTCTACTGTTGTATCCCCGGCGACGATCAGGATGGCGTTGTTGGGGGCATACCAGGTTTCATAGAAATCCAGGGCATCCGTCTGATCCAACGCGCGAATCTCGTTCTCCCAGCCGATGATCGGAAGTCCATAGGGATGATGCAGGTACAAGGCAGCCGAAACCATTTCGCTCAACTGCGATGAGGGCTCGTTGTCGACCCGGCTGCGGCGCTCTTCCAGAACCACATCCCGTTCGGGATTGACTTCGGATTCCTCCAGAAGCAGGCCAGTCATGCGGTCCGCCTCGAGTTCCATCACCATATCCAGCCGGTCACTGGCTATGGTCTGGAAATAGGCCGTGAAGTCATAGGAGGTATAGGCATTGTCCTGCCCGCCTTCGCGGGCAACGAGACGCGAGAACTCGCCGGGCTCGATCTTGTCGGTCCCCTTGAACATCAGGTGTTCCAGGAAGTGCGCAATTCCGGACTTGCCGGGCGGCTCATCGGCCGAGCCAACCCTGTACCAGATCATGTGGGTCAGGATCGGTGCGCGATCATTGGGGACCACGACAACCTGCAGGCCATTGTCGAGAGTGAAGCTTTCCGGCTCGAAGACCTGTGCCTTGGCGGAAAGCGCCAAGGAAAGGGCGATGAAGATAGCAAGAGGCGCAAGAAAGTGACGCATGGAAGCCTTTCGGGGTGACACGTTATCCGGACACCCATGTGATATGGGTCGGAGCTGCGCTCTCGCAATCCGCAGCCCCGACCAAATCATCAGAACAGCTTTTGGAACAGCGTCTGCTCGGGCTTCTCGATAACGGGCACACCCTCGCCTGTCGGCGTTTCGCCCATGGCCGAAGCCGCCCTCAGACGACGCGACTCGGCTGAGGGATCAATGACATCACCCGTTGGCTCCTCGTCGGTTTGCCAGAAGATCAGGTCCTGCAGCAGGCTCTCGTTGGCCTCGTTGATCTGACGTGTTTCGCGTTCGATTTCCTGACGGATATCCGGGTCGGCTTGGTCAGCACCGGCCGCACGGGCCAGGACCATCTCGCCTTGTGAGCGCCCATCATCAGGCATCTGCCGCTGGCTTTCACCCTCTTCATCCTCGATGCGGAAGACGGTCTGCCTGGCGCGGTCGGTGGGCGAGCCCTCCTGAGGGCGCCGCGCACCGGGGGTGGGGGGCCGCAGGGAATAATCCGGCGGCATCGTCAGCGGCGCCCTGGACACCACGCGGAATTCATCCGGCGCCGAACGCGTCAAGCCGAACTGCTTGCGAATATCGTTGCCACAGCCCGTCAGCAACACGGCTGCCACAAGCAGTCCCGCAATACCTGCTGTCCGCTTAAATCTGGTCATTACTCCTGCCACCTTTCGCCTGCCTATCCTGCATTCAATCTTTAACGCCGTCTTGCGCCCCGAACAACCCGTCCCATAGCAGCAGGGCAACACCTGCCACAATAGTGGAATCAGCCAGGTTGAAGGCGGGCCAATGCCAACCTGCATAATGGAAGTCCAGAAAATCGACCACCCCGGGGTGCAGAAAGCGGTCGATCATGTTGCCCAGCGCTCCACCCGATACCATCCCGACAGCCAGGATCATCACGGTATTTGCCTGCTGGCGCAACCAATAGAGCAGGGCCAGCACGATCAGCAGCGAGACGAGTGAAAGTATATAGGGCTGCCAGGGACTGTCCCCGGCCAGCAAACCGAAGGAAACCCCGCGGTTATAGGTCAGGACCAGGTTGAAGAAGCCCGTCACCTCGATAATGCGCGGCGGCTGCATGACCTCGATCAGGACGAACCACTTGCTTGCCTGGTCCAACGCGGCGATCAGGACAGCCAGGCCCAGGGCGCGCCCCAGGGCGACCCGTGCATTTCCGCTCATTGCGCCGCCGTGTCCAGCTGTGCCACGGCGGCGGCACAGCGCCCGCAGGCGCCGGGCGCATGAGGATAGTTGCCTACATCCGGCAGCACCTGCCAGCAGCGTTCGCACTTCTCGCCCTCGGCCTCCTGGACCATCACCGCAATGCCCGGCGCCTCCTCCAGACGATAGGCTTCCTCGGGCGCCGCATCGCCGCGCAACTCGATACCCGAGGTGATGCAGATCTCGGCAAAATCCTCGTTGTCCAACAGCGTACGCAGGGCCGGGTCATCCACATGAACCGCCGGGCGTGCCTGCAGCGACGAGCCAATACGCTTCTCGGCACGCTCCAGTTCCAGCGCACCGGTCACCACCCGGCGCGCCTGCCGGATCCGGGTCCACTTCTCCGCGAGTTCGGGCTGGGCCCAGCCGGCCGGTGCATCCGGAAAACAGCGCAGATGGACGCTTTCGGCCTCGTCGGTCTTGCCCCTGGCCCACCAGGCCTCCTCGGCCGTGAAACAGAGGATGGGCGCCAGCCAGGCGCTCAGGTAATCGAACAGGATATCCAGGACAGTGCGGCAGGCCCGGCGCTTCGTCGAGGATGGCAGGTCACAGTAGAGACTGTCCTTGCGCACATCCAGGTAGAAGGCCGACAGGTCCACGGCACAGAAATGGTGCAGTGTCTGATAGATTTCGTGGAACGAGAAGTCCTCGCAGCCGCTGCGCACGATCCGGTCGATTTCCTGGACGCGATGCAGGACCCAGCGCTCCAGTTCCGGCAGGTCGTCATAGGCCACCTTCTCGGACTCCGCGAAACCGTCCAGCGCGCCCAACAGGTAGCGCAGCGTATTGCGCAGACGCCGATAGGCGTCGACCTGGTACTTCAGGATCTCCTTGCCGATGCGCAGGTCCTCCGAGAAGTCCGAAGCCACCACCCAGAGGCGCAGGATGTCCGCGCCCTCGCGGTTGATGACATCATGCGGCGCCGTCACGTTGCCCAGCGACTTGGACATCTTGCGGCTCTTCTCGTCCAGCACGAAGCCGTGGGTCAGCACCGCCTCGTAAGGTGCCCGTCCACGTGTGCCACAGGATTCCAGCAGCGAGGTGTGGAACCAGCCGCGATGCTGGTCCGAACCCTCCAGGTAGAGCGAGGCCGGCCACTTCAGGTCGTCCCGGGCCTCCAGCACGAAGGAATGCGTGGAGCCACTGTCGAACCAGACCTCGACCACATCCTGGATCTGCTCGTAGTCCGCGGCGTCGTAGTCCTCGCCCAGCCAGCGTTCCGGCGGCGAATTGAACCAGGCGTCGCCGCCCTCGCTCTCGAAGGCCTCGGCAACACGGTCGATCACCGCCTGGTCGCGCAGAGGTTCACCCGTCTGCTTGTGCACGAACAGCGGCAGGGGCACCCCCCACAGGCGCTGGCGCGAGATGCACCAGTCGGGCCGCTGCTCGATCATGCTGCGCAGGCGCAGCTGGCCGCGCGGTGGCACGAAGCGGGTCTCGTCGATGGCCGCCAGGGCCTTCTCGCGCAGCTCATTCTCTTCCATGGAAATGAACCACTGCGGCGTGTTGCGGAAGAGGAGCGGCGCCTTGGAGCGCCAGGAATGGGGATAGCTGTGCCTCAGCGAGCCCTTGGTGAGCAGCTTGCCGGCCTCCATCAGGGCCTTGATGACCGCCCCGTTGGCATCGCCGTCCTTGCCTTCGCGGGTATAGACCACTTTGCCGGCGAAAAGCGGCACATGCGGCAGGAAGCGTCCCTCGCCATCGATGGTCTGGGGAATCTCCAGGCCGTGCTCAAGGCCCAGGTAGTAGTCGTCGGTGCCGTGTCCCGGCGCGGCATGAACGAACCCCGTTCCCTGGTCCGTGGTGACGAAGTCGCCCGGCAGCAGCGGCGTGTCCTGGGGATAGCCCTGGTCATGAAAGGGATGGTCCAGGACAGCGCCGGCCAGTTCATTGCCCTTCATGCTGTCCAGGCGCTTGGCGGACTCGATGCCGGCATCCTTCAGGACCTGCTCCTCCAGGGCCTCGGCCACCAGGAAGCGCTCACCGGGCATGGCCAGGGATTTCTCCGTGACGCTTTCGACTTCCAGCAAGCGGTAATCCACGTCCTCGGCATAGACCACGGCCCGGTTGCCCGGAATGGTCCAGGGTGTCGTGGTCCAAATGATGACCGATGCACCCTCCAGCTCTTCTTTCGGCGCCTTGCGGAAGGGAAAACGCACCCAGATGGTGGGCGACTTGTGCTCGTGGTACTCCACTTCGGCGTCGGCCAGTGCCGTCTTCTCGGCCACGGACCACAGTACGGGGCGAGACCCGGCGTAGAGGCCACCGTTCATCAGGAACTTGCCGATCTCGCGCACGATCTGTGCCTCGGCGGAAAAGGCCATGGTGGTATAGGGTCGGGCCCAGTCGCCGATCACACCCAGACGCTGGAACTCCTCGGTCTGCTGGGTGACCCAGCGCTCGGCAAAGGACCGGCACTCCTGCCGGAACTCGACCCGGTCCACCGCGTCCTTGTCCAGACCCTTCTCGCGATAGCCCTCCTCGACCTTCCACTCGATGGGCAGGCCGTGACAGTCCCAGCCGGGGACATAGTTGGCATCCTTGCCCAGCATCTGCTGGCCGCGGTTGATCACATCCTTCAGGATCTTGTTGAGCGCATGGCCCATGTGCAGGTGCCCGTTGGCATAGGGCGGCCCGTCGTGCAGGACGAATTTTTCCCGGCCGCGCGACTGCTCGCGCTGGCGGCTGTAAAGGTCCATGTCCTTCCAGCGCTCCAGGATTTCCGGCTCGCGCTTCGCCAGTCCGGCGCGCATGGGAAACTCGGTCTTGGGCAGGAAAACGGTGGAGCGGTAATCGCGGGTCATCTGGCAGAAACCTTGGGCTGGGCTTGGGCGCTCGTCTGGCTGGTCCGTGGCAGGCAAAGCGGCTTGCGGACAATTCCTTGGACAGGGTTCCTGCCGAGGCATTTCCCGGGCAGGAGACATTGCTTCCCGGCCTTCCTCAGAAGGCCGGGTTCATAATTCGCAAACTGCCGGATCGCCGCACACACCGCATCATGGGCGCGGATGGTAATGATCCCGCGTTCCGGGTCAAGCGCCATGGAGCGCGGCTAACGGGGTGTCGAGACAAGAGCTGGCCAGCCCCTTACTCGGCGGCGGCTGTCTCCTGCGCCCGGCTGGCCACCATCAGGGTGGCTTCGCCTTCCAGCACGCTCTTGTCGTTCACCAGGCACACCGTGTTGAACACCACCCTTCGACTGGCACTGTCGATGGACTTCACCGTCACCTCCGCGGTGACCGTGTCGCCGATGCGCACCGGACGCTTGAAGCTGAGCGACTGGTCCACATAGACGGCCCCCGGGCCCGGCAGACGGGTGCCCAGCACGGCCGATACGAACCCGGCTGTCAGCATGCCATGGGCGATCCGCCCCTTGAACATCGTGGTCTCGGCATAGTCCTGGTCCAGATGCAGCGGATTGGTGTCACCGGTGATCCCGGCATAAAGCACGATGTCCGCCTCGGTCACGGTCTTGGAAAAGCGTTCGACCATTCCGGTTTCCAGATCCTCAAGGCAATAGCCACGGCTACCCTGCATGCTGTCCTGTCCTTCCCCATATGTGATGAACCCACGGCACAGGCCGTCCGGTTCATTCGGTGTATTGTGCAATGCAAAAATACTATGGGACAGAGTTCTGTGCAAATCCAGGCTCAAGGTATTGAAATTTCGTGAGTTTCCGAAAGATCCCGGCACCCTGTCGATGCTGCACGCGCGAGATGGCACTCGACTCCGCGCAGGCGGCCAGCAGGACCGGGCGGTTTGGGTGCCGGGAGAGACAAACGCTACATCTGGAGCGATACTGCCGCCACGACCACAACTCCTAGCGATAAGCGGCGCACCGGCTCGGAACACCCCCTGATGGCCCTCGCCCGGACGGGGTACCACCGGAGGCGAAATCGTGACATCCGTCTGATAGCAGGTGATTTATGATTAAAAATGAGCTACCATGATCACTTCGTTTTGCCATGCATGAAGCCATTGGAATTTGTGGTCTTCCACATGACGGTTGTCAGATATGCCAGATACGGGACAGGTGTCCCCGGGAATCTCAATTCCAGCATGGTCCCAGTACAGGAACAGCTCGTACAGGAAAATTGGCATGGCTGTATCACGGCGTCCCGCATTGGGGCGCCGTTTGTTTTTCTCGCGTGGAGTCTTTAGCAAGTGATGAGCGATTTTTCCGGGTCGGAAACCTCCCAGTCTCAAGTCAAGGCTGTCGTCAAGTGGTTCAACGCTACAAAGGGCTTCGGCTTCGTCCAGCCCATGGATGGATCACCCGACGCCTTCCTTCATGTTTCGGTGCTCCAGACCATTGGACGCAATGACCTGCCGGAAGGCGCAGAGTTGATTTGCGACATTGGTCCTGGGCGCAAGGGGCTGCAGGTTTCTGCAATCACCAGCATCGAATCCCTGCCGGAAGCCCCCGTCTCGAACGGCTTTGACCAGTCCCAGGGCGCCGCCGGCCCCGAAGTTCAGGGAACAGTCAAGTTCTTCAACAGTGACAAGGGCTTTGGCTTCGTCGTACCGGATGACGGCGGCAAGGATGTCTTCGTTTCCCTGCGTGTGCTGGAACGCGCGCGCCTCAATGCCCTGGAGCCCGACCAGAGGGTGCGCATGACGACCCGTATGGGCGAGAAGGGCCCGATGGCGGAAACGGTCGAGTTGGCCTGAGAACTTTTCCTGCCGGTCTATCATCGGCAGAAACGACAAACGCGGTCACGGGCTTTACAGCCCGCGGCCGCGTTTTGCTTTTTCACCCCCATCCACGCGCCGCGCATTGGCCAGGATTGCAGTCTCGGCAAGGCAGTCATTCATACCTAGCAGGTTGATGCATTATCCCTCTAGGTATATGCAGGCCTCATGACTGCGAACCCTGAAACCCCGGACTCTGGCCGTGAGGGCCTGGACTTCACCTGCCCTGCCTACTGGCGCGGCACCATCAAGATGGGCCTCTCGCGCTTTTTCATCCTGCGGGTCCTGCACGATGGTCCCCTGCATGGCTACGACATCGCCCGGACCGTGGAGCGCACCACGCACGGCTGCTGCTCTCCGACCGAAGGCGCGCTCTATCCCGCCCTGAAGGAGTTCGAGAAGGGCGGCTATGTCACCGTCATACCCCAGGTCGTCGGCGGGCGCACCCGCAAGGTCTACAGCCTGACGGATCGTGGCCGCGAAGCGTTCCAGGTGGCGCTGGCCGCCTGGATGGAGGTGACCGAGTGCCTGCTGGACACGGAACGCCAGCTTGGCAGCACGCCCGGCGACAGGGAAGGAGCGCGCAGGACGTGACCACGGACAGTCTCTCCCTGGGCCGCCAGCGTACCGCCCGGCGCCGCTTCATCGCCGCGCTGGGAGTCGGCCAGATCATTTCCTGGGGCACGCTCTATTACAGCTTTCCCTTGATTGCCGAGGCCATGGCCCCGGATCTGGCCGCCGACAAGCCATCGATCTACGGCGCCGCCACCCTCGGCCTGGCCGCGTCCAGCCTGGCCGCCTATCCCATCGGCACCGCCATCGATCGCGGCCACGGCCGCAGCATCATGGCCGGCGGCTTCCTGCTGGGCGGTCTGCTGCTTCTGGCCTGGAGCCAGGTCACCGCCATCTGGCAGCTCTACCCCATCTTCCTGGGCATCGGCCTGACCATCGCCGCCACGCTCTACGATCCCGCCTTTGCCGTGGTGGCACGCCGCTTCGGCCGCGAGGCACGACAGGGCATCACCGCGCTCACCCTCTGGGGCGGTTTTGCCAGCACCGTCTTCATCCCACTGATCCAGTTCCTGCTCGATCGAACGGACTGGCGTGAAACCCTCATCGTCCTGGGACTGGTCAACCTGGTGGTGGGCGTCGGCCTGCACCTGCGCACCATCGACCCGCGCCAGGATATGACGCCCGGCGAGGACGAAACCGAGCCGCAAGCAGATCAATCCCCGAAACAGGTAGATCAGCCACCGAAAATCGAAGGCAACACAGCCTTGCGCTGGGCCAGCCGGCGCCCGGTTTTCTGGGCGCTCCTGATCGCTTTCACACTCTATTTCGGCAGTTTCTCGGCGCTCACCTTCCATCTCTACCCCCTGCTGCTGGAGCGCGGCTTCGATGCCACCACGGTGGTCAGCGCCATCGCCATCATCGGCCCGGCCCAGGTGGCCGGCCGCGTGGTCATCTGGACCCTGGCCCGGCACAGTCCGATACGGCAGGTCGGCCTGGTTGCCACATTGGGCTTTCCACTCGCCCTGGCCCTGCTGATCCTGCTGCCGGACCACTTCGCTTTCCTGGCCCTCTTTGCGCTGATCTACGGCGCCGCCAACGGCATCATGACCATCGTGCGCGGCCTGGCCATTCCGGAAATGCTCAGCCGCCAGGCCTATGGCGCCATCAACGGCGCCATTTCGGTGCCCAGCAACGCCGCCAAGGCCCTGGCGCCCGTAGGCGCCGCCCTGCTCTGGTCGGCCAGCGGATCCTATGACTCGCTGCTGCTGGCCGCCATCGCAACAGCGCTGGTGGTGGTCGCCAGCTTCGCCACCGCTGCCTGGTACAGCGCCCGCAACACCCCCGCGCAACAGCCCTGAGACCGAATCCCACGAGGACCGCCCATGCCCTTTCACGACCTTCCGGCCCCCAACGCCCTGCCCAACCTGGAAGAGACCCATTTCGCCGCGCCCGATCCGGGGCAGCTCGAACCGGCCGAACGCACCACGCATCCACCGCGCATCCTGATGCTCTACGGCTCCCTGCGCGCCCGCTCCTACAGCCGTTTCCTGACCGAGGAAGCCGCGCGCATTCTCATCCGCCTGGGCGCCGAGGTCCGCATCTTCGACCCGCGCAACCTGCCCCTGCCCGACTCGGCCGAGACGGACCACCCGGCCGTCCAGGAACTGCGCAACCTCTCCATCTGGTCCGAGGGCCAGGTCTGGTGCAGCCCCGAGCGCCACGGCAACCTCACCGGCCTGTTGAAGACCCAGATCGACTGGCTGCCCCTGGAAAGCGGCGGTGTACGTCCCACCCAGGGCCGCACCCTGGCCGTCATGCAGGTCTGCGGCGGCTCGCAATCCTTCAACGCCGTCAACAGCCTGCGCGTCCTCGGCCGCTGGATGCGCATGATCACCATCCCCAACCAGTCCTCGGTACCCAAGGCCTGGCAGGAGTTCGACGACGCCGGCCGCATGAAGCCCTCGCCCCTCTACGACCGCGTGGTCGACGTGATGGAGGAACTGATGAAATTCACCCTGCTGACCCGCGACCGCAGCGCCTATCTCACCAGCCGCTACAGCGAGCGCCGCGCCGAAGCGGCCAAGCAGGCCTCGGAGGCGGAGAAGGTCGCCGCCCGGGTGTGAACCGTCCTGCTATCGCCCGCGCACCTCTTCTTCCGGCAGTTCGCCGGCCCAGACGGCACGCTGCACCATGTCGGTGACGATCGCGGTGACCGACTCGCCGGCGAAACGTGCCAGGCGGGACAGTGGCCGATCGGCGGGATAGGACAGGACCAATCGACGCCCGGGGGCGGGCTCGCTCAAGGCGGTGGCCGTCAGGCGGCCCGCCTCGATGTCTTCGTGAATGGGCGCGCGCGGCAGGATGGTCCAACCCTTACCGTGCCGCACGAGTCTTTTCAGGGTGGCCAGGGAATCGGCCTCGACGGCAACGTCGAGCGCGATACCCGCCTCCGCCGCACAACGTTCGACGATGATCCGCAGGCCATGCTGGGGGCTGGGCAGCAACAAACGCTTGCCCGCCAATTGAGTGAAGGGAAATTTCTGCTCACTCGACAGGCCAGCCTCCGACGGACCAATCAGGAACAGCTTCTCGTGCAGCAGGGGCTGCGAGCGCAGGGACCGCGCCGACTGGGGGTCGTAAAGCACCGCCAGGTCGATCTCGCCGCGGTGCAGCCAATCGAGCAGGTGGCCGGTATAGGCGCTGACCAGGCGCAGCATGACCCTGGGATGAGCTGTCTCGAAGACCGTCACGAGCGGGACCGAGATGATATCGGCCACGGTCGGCGGCATGCCGATGGCAATCCGCCCCGTCAAAGGGGCCTCGGCCTCCGAGGTCTGCGACCTGATCTCCTCCAGCTCCGCCATCACCCGCATGGCATGGCCCAGGACGTCGCGACCCTGGTCCGTCAGCAGCATGCCGCGGCCGTGTCGGGCGAACAGGCGGACGCCCAGTTCCGCCTCCAGCATGCGGATCTGCCGGCTCAGCGCCGGTTGCGCGATGTGCATCTGGTCGGCCGCCTTGCTGAGACTGCCCAGTTCGGCCACGTGAATGAGGGTGCGAAGCTGGGACAGCTCCATCCAGCTATCCAATCCTGTTATAGCTGATCACGAAAATCGGTCGCGGAATTAACGAGAAAAGATAGCTATGCTGTTCCCGAATGTCGAGACGACACCGGAGCAAACACCGTGCAGACCACCCAGACAGAAGACTGGCCCAGCGCCGTCTATCGGACCCTCAAGGCCGCGAAGGTACAGCAGATGGCCTATGTGCCCGATGCCGGGCACAGCACCCTGATCAACCTTCTGAACGAAGATCCTCAGGTCGCCACAAACGTGCTGACCACCGAAGAGGAAGGCATCGCCATCTCGGCCGGGGCCTGGCTCGGCGGCCAGCGGAATGTCCTGCTGATGCAGTCGAGCGGTGTCGGCAATTGCACCAACATGCTCTCGCTTCCGGCGATGGCGCGTTTCCCGCTGCTGATGCTGGTGACCATGCGCGGGGAATGGGCGGAGTTCAATCCCTGGCAGGTGCCCATGAGCCGTGCCACCCAGCCGACGCTGGAGGCCATGGGCCTGCGCACCCTGCGCGTCGACAAAGCCGAGGACATGGTCGAGACCGTCGAGGCCGCGGCCGCCCTCGCCTATGAAGCGGACCAGCAGGTGGCCGTGCTCATCGGCCAGCGCCTGCTCGGCAAGAAGAAGTGGTGACAGCCATGACAGAGACCTTATCCAGCACACCAGCCACACTTGATCGTCGCGAGGCGATTGGCGCCCTGCTGCGCGCGCGGGAGAACACGCTCGTGGTCACCGGCCTTGGATCGCCAAGCTATGATGTCCACGCGCTCGGCGACCGCGACGACAACTACTACCTCTGGGGCGCCATGGGCAGCGCGGCCCTGGTCGGCCTCGGCCTTGCCCAGGCACAGCCCGAGAAGCGCGTTCTCGTGGTGACCGGCGACGGCGAGCAGCTGATGGCCTTCGGCAGCCTGGCCACCATCGCCGTCGCCCGGCCCAGGAACCTCGCCATCGCCGTGATCGACAACCACCACTACGGCGAAACCGGGATGCAGATGAGCCACACCGGACACGGCATCGACCTTGCCAAGGTCGCGGCAGCCTCCGGCTTTGCCGAGGCGCGCACGCTGCACAGTCTGGAAGAGGTGGAACAGGCCGGAGAGACTCTGAAGACCCCAGCCGAAGGCCCGCGCCTCTATGTCCTCAAGGTCACGGCCGAAAACCACCCCCGCTCCCTGCCCTCACGCGATGCCGTTTTCATCAAGAACAGGTTCCGAGCCCACCTGGGGTTTGCGGCGGAATAAGTCTCCCGAAGCTTCCGATCAGCCTTCGAGACGCAGGCTATCTTCGCCCGACTCAGAGCGCAACGGACCTCTGGCGCCTGTTGCCATTTTTCGGGACACTGGACGGATGGACCGCATCCGCCCGGCCAACCTCAGCGATCTCGCCGCCATAGAGCGGCTGGTCGAGGCCGCCTATGGCCATTACGTCGCGCGCATCGGCAAGCCACCCGGCCCGATGCTGGACGACTATGCCGCACACATCGCCGCCGGCCGCCTCCACCTGCTCTTCCAGGAAAACACGCTGTTCGGGCTGGTCGTTCTTATCGAGAACGCGGACCACATGCTGCTCGACAACGTGGCCGTCCATCCTGAGGCGCAGGGCCAAGGCCTTGGCCGCCGCCTGATCGCCTTCGCCGAAGAGCACACCCGACAGGTCGGCTATGAGCGCCTGCTGCTCTACACCCACGAAGCCATGATCGAGAACCTGGCGCTCTACCAGCACCTGGGTTTCCGAGAGATCCGTCGTGTGGAGGAGAAAGGTTATCGCCGGGTCTACATGGAGAAGATGCTGGCATGACGTTGCCACGGAGCCTTCCTTGCAAATTCAAAATCGCATTTTAAATCTGCAAGGATGACGCGCATCAGGCTTCAGGATATAGCCCGCGAAAACTTGAGAAAATGGTGCCCCTGGAGGGATTCGAACCCCCACTCCTTTCGGAACGCGATTTTGAGTCGCGCGCGTCTACCAGTTCCGCCACAGGGGCGTGGGAAACGGGCGGCAGAATACCCGAGACAGACGGCTTTGCAATGATGATCCTTAGCTTCTTTGTGCCAGAGTTTCCTGCCGTGGCCCAGCTGGCCAGGAACGCCTTTGCTTGAAGACGTCACAATCGTGGCTATCTCTATAGGCGGCTTTTGCGCAACAGAACGCTTTGAAATCAAGACGCTTGAACAGCGCCCGTGAAAATCGAAACCTGTGAACATCGAAGGGGCTGGCCCGAACGGGCCGTCGTCATTCCGTCAGCAACCCGGGGGACAAGCAAGCATGTGTGGACTGGTCGGTGAAATCCGCTTCGACGACAAGGAGGCCTCTCTCTCCCTGGTCGAGGGCATGTCGCAGAGGATCGCACAGCGCGGCCCCGATGCCGCCGGCCTGTTCCGGCAGAACAGCCTCACCGTCGGCCACCGCCGCCTGAAGATCATCGACCACAGCGAATCGGCGCAGCAGCCTATGATCGATTCCCAGCTGGGCCTGGGCATCGTCTACAACGGCGCCATCTACAACTTCCGTGCCCTGCGCGAGGAACTGCAGGGCAAGGGCTATCAGTTCTTCTCCAACGGCGACACCGAGGTTATCCTGAAGGCCTATCACGCCTGGGGCCCGGCCTGCGTCGAGCGCTTCGCCGGCATGTTTGCCTTCGCCCTGTGGGAGCGTGACAGCGGCCGCATGCTGCTGGCCCGCGACCGCCTGGGCATCAAGCCGCTTTACCTGGCCGAGGTGCCCGGCGCCCTGCGCTTCGGCTCCAGCCTGCCGGCGCTGGCCCACAGCGAGGGCGTCGACAGCGACGTCGACCCCGTGGGCCTGCACCACTACATGACCTTCCACGCCGTGGTCCCGGCGCCGCACACCATCCTGAAGGGCGTGCGCAAGCTGCCGCCGGCCAGCCGCCTGCTGGTCGAGCCCGACGGCCGCATGACGCAGGAAACCTATTGGCGCCTGGCCTTCGGCCCGCAGGAAGGCGACGGAACCCGCAGCGAGAGCGACTGGCAGGACCTGGTGCTGGACAGCCTGCGCACCGCCGTGGAGCGCCGCCTGGTGGCCGACACTCCGGTGGGCGTCCTGCTCTCCGGCGGCCTGGACTCCAGCCTGATCGTCGGCCTGCTGGCCGAGGCGGGCCAGGAGGGGCTGGAGACCTTCTCGGTGGGCTTCGAGTCCGTAGGCGACGAGGAAGGCGACGAGTTCCGCTATTCCGACATCATCGCCGAGCATTACGGCACCCGACACCACAAGCTGTTCATCAACAGCCGCGAGCGCATGCTGCCCAACCTGCCCGGCTGCATCCGATCCATGTCGGAACCCATGGTCAGCCACGACAACATAGGCTTCTACCTGCTGTCCCAGGAGGTGGCCAAGCACGTGCGCGTGGTACAGTCCGGTCAGGGCGCCGACGAGGTCTTCGGCGGCTATCACTGGTATCCGCCGCTGCTGGACAGCCGCGATCCGGTGGCGGACTACGCCCGGGTCTTCTTCGACCGCGACCACGAAGGCTTTGCCCGGGCCGTGGATCCGCGCCTGGTGGAAAGCGACTACAGCCGCGCATTGGTCGAGCGCCACTTTGCCGAAGTGCAGGCCGAACGCCCGGTGGACAAGGCCCTGCACCTGGACAGCACCATCATGCTGGTGGACGATCCCGTGAAGCGCGTGGACAACATGACCATGGCCTGGGGGCTGGAGGCACGCGTGCCCTTCCTGGACCACGAGCTGGTGGAGCTGGCGGCCCGGATGCCGGCCGAAATGAAGGTCCACGACGGCGGCAAGTACGTGCTCAAGGAGGCCGCGCGCAAGGTCATACCCTCCGGCGTTATCGACCGGCCCAAGGGCTATTTCCCGGTGCCGGCGCTGAAGTACCTGGAGGGCGAGTCCCTGGACTATGTCCGCGGCGTCCTCGAGCGCCCCGAAGCGCGGGCCCGCGGCCTGTTCCGACAGGATTACATCGACCAGCTCCTGCAGGCCCCCGACCAGCACATCACGCCGCTGGGCGGCTCCAAGCTGTGGCAGGTGGCCCTGCTGGAAGCCTGGTTCCAGGAACATGGTCTCTGAAGAGCGCAGGCAGGACAGCGAGGCAAGGCCCATGCAGACACGCGGCCCAGGCGCTGAAACGCAAAATCAGGCCGAGACACCCCAGGACGTCGTGCTCGATTGCGGCTGGGGCCGCCTGCTGTTCGCGCAGACCTTCGAGGACGGCGAAGTCCTGCTGGATCGTCTGCTGGAGGAGCAGGAAGGCTGCCGCGACATCGCCTTCTATGTCGGCGATCCGCATGTCCTGCTCAGCCTGCGCCCGCAGCAGGTCTTCCTGGACCCTTCGAACACCTATCGCCTGGAGCTGCGGGACCTGCCCGAGACGCCGACCCATCCGGCCTTCACCGTCGCGCCACTGGACAGCCGCCAAGATGCCCAGGGCGTCAACACCTGCTATGCCCATCATGGTATGGTCGCGATCGACGAGGACTTCCTGCTCGCCTGCCGCGACGATCCGCGTTACATCCACCTGGTGGCCCGCGACCAGGCCTCGGGCGAGGTTCTGGGCACGGTCACCGGCCTGGATCACGTGGAAATCTTCGGCGACCCCGACAACGGCTCCAGCCTCTGGTGCCTGGCGGTTACCGCACAGGCCCCCTATCCCGGCATCGGCGTGGCGCTGGTGATCGAGCTGGCACGCCGTCTGGCCCAGCGTGGGCTCAGCTATATGGACCTGTCAGTGCTCTATGACAACGAGGAGGCCATCGCGCTTTACGAGAAGCTCGGCTTCCGCCCGATCCAGCGCTTTGCGCTCAAGACCCGCAACTCCATCAACGAAAAGCTCTATATCGGCCCGGCGCCCGAACAGGACCTGAATCCCTATGCGCGCCTGATCGTGGACGAGGCGCGCCGCCGGGGCATTGCCGTCGAGGTGCTGGACGCCGAGGGCGGCTTCTTCCGCCTGACGCATGGCGGCCGCTCCATCGTCTGCCGCGAATCCCTCTCTGAGATGACCACGGCCATCGCCATGAGCCGCTGTGACGACAAGGCGGTGACCCAGCGCCTGCTGCGGCGCGCCGGACTTTCAGTGCCCGAACAGGCTCGTGCCGGAACGGCGGAAGAGAACGCACGTTTCCTGGAAAAGCATGGCCGGGTCGTGGTGAAGCCCCTGCGCGGCGAGCAGGGTCACGGCGTGGCCGTGGACCTGCGCACGGCCGAAGCTGTCGAGGCTGCCGTGACCGAGGCACGGCAGCATTGCGACATCGTCCTGCTGGAGAAATATGTCGAGGGGGACGACCTGCGCGTCATCGTCATCAATTACGAGGTGGTGGCCGCGGCCGTACGCCGGCCGGCCGAGATCATCGGCAGCGGCAAGCACACGATCCGGCAGTTGATCGAGACCCAGAGCCGCCGCCGGGCCAAGGCCACGGACGGGGAAAGCACCATCCCCCTGGACGGCGAAACCGAGCGCTGCGTAGAAGAAGCCGGCTACAGCCTGACGGAGATCCTGCCCGCCGGACAGACCCTGCGCGTACGCAAGGCGGCCAACCTGCACACCGGCGGCACGATCCACGACGTCACGGAAAGCCTGCATCCGCACCTTTCCGCCGCCGCGGTCGAGGCCGCACGGGCCATAGAGATTCCCGTGGTGGGCCTTGACTTCCTGGTCCCGTCCCCCGAGGAGTCGGACTATGTCATCATCGAAGCCAATGAGCGGCCGGGACTGGCCAATCATGAACCCGCCCCCACGGCGCAGAAATTCATCGACCTGCTGTTCCCGCATCTTGCCGCCTGAAAGGAGAGCCTGATTCATGGCCAGCCCAAGCCCGAAGGCGCTGCCCGTCGACATGGACTATCTGCAGGACGTGATGGTGCGCCTGTTGGAAACGCACTCCCCCACCGGCTACACAGACCAGGTGGTGCACATGGTCTGCCAGGAACTGGAAAGCCTGGGGATCGAGCATGAACTGACCCGGCGCGGCGCCATACGCGCCAACATCCAAGGCAGCCGGCGGGCCCCGGACCGCGCCATCGTCGCCCACGTGGATACCATTGGCGCCATGGTGCAGGGCCTGAAGGACAACGGGCGGCTCAGTCTGGCCTCCATCGGCACCTGGTCCAGCCGGTTCGCCGAGGGCTGCCGGGTCACGGTCTTCACCGACCAGGGGGCGCGCACGGGCACGATCCTGCCACTCAAGGCCTCGGGCCACACCTACAACGAAGGCGTGGATACGCAGCCCTCGGACTGGGACCAGGTGGAACTGCGCCTGGACGAGATCGTCTATGACCGCGCCGGCCTTGAGGAACTGGGCCTGGCCGTCGGCGATTTCGTCGGCGTGGACAGCAACCCGCGCATCACACCGGCGGGCTTCGTGGACGCGCGCCACCTGGACGACAAGGCCGGTGTCGCCTGCCTGCTGGCCGCGGTGAAGGCCATCATCGAAAGCGGCGCCAAGCTGCCGCTGGACTGCCATCCCCTCTTCACCATCTCGGAAGAGGTGGGTGTCGGCGCCTCGGCGGTGCTGCACCAGGACGTGGCCGAGATGGTCGCCATCGACACGGCCCCCCAGGCGCCGGGCCAGGAGACCCTGGAAAGCTGCGTCACCATCGGCATGAAGGACTCCTCGGGCCCCTTCGACTGGCACTTGACGAAGCGCATGCTGGAGTTGGCCGGCGACAACGAGATCCGCCACGTGCGCGACACCTTCCGCTATTACCACTGCGATGCCGCCGCAGCGCTCGAGGCCGGCAACGACCTGCGCACGGCCCTGGTCTGCTTCGGCACCGATTCCACTCACGGCTACGAACGCACGCACCTGAAGTCCCTGCAGGGGGTGGCCGAACTGCTGACCGCCTACATGCAGAGCCCGGCCGTCATCGCCCGCGACAGCAAGCCCATCGGCCCGGCCAAGGGCTTCCCCGTCCAGCCGGTGGAAGAGGCCCAGGAACACCCCGATACCGAGCACCACGACCCCGAGCATCCGGAAAAAGGAGCGGCGGAGTAGGCATACGCTCGCCGCTCTCCGGGCCGGTGTGGGCCAGGCTTCAGATGATGTTCTTGCGCACCCTGGAGGAAACCCATTCCGAGAAGATCACGGTGGCCAGGATCAGTGCGAAGATCACCGTGACCTGGGACCAGGCGAGCGTGTTCAGCGAACTCTGCAGCTGCAGGCCGATGCCGCCCGCGCCGACGAGGCCGAGGATCGTGGATTCCCGGATGTTGATGTCCCAGCGGAACACGCAGATCCCGGCAAACGCCGGCAGGACCTGGGGCACGATGCCGTAATCGATCACCTGCGCCCGGCTGGCGCCGGTGGCCTGAACGGCCTCGACCTGGCTTTCATCGATCTCCTCGATCGCTTCATAGAGCAGCTTGCCCACGAAACCGATGGAACGCAGGGCGATGGCGATGATGCCGGCCAGGATGCCGGGGCCGAGGATCGCAACCAGCAGCAACGCCCAGATCAGCGAATTGATCGAGCGGGAGGCGACGATCACGAACAGGGCAAAGGGACGCAGAACCAGATGGCTCGGCGTGGTGTTGCGGGCGGCCAGAAAGGCGACCGGCACGGCCAGCATGACACCGATCAGTGTGCCCAGCGTGGCGATGTTGATGGTGTCCCAGAGCGCGCCCCAGAGCGTGTTGACGTAGGACCACTTAGGCGGCCAGGCCCGCGAGAACAGGTCCGCGGCCTGGCTGGGTGCATCCTTGACGAAGAACCATTTCGTATCCACCGTCATGATCTGCCAGCAGACCACGAAGGCCATGGCGGCGAGCAGCCAGCCCAGCCAGTGGAGCCACTGGGCAGTGGTGGTGCGGTGGCGCCAGGCGGGGCCTTGTTCCGTTTGCCAGACCGGCATTACTGGATCCACTTCCGGATATAGCCGGAGCTGTACTCGGCCAGCATGACGAAGATGATGATCAGGATCAGGATGGCGCTGGCGGTGCTGTAGTCATAGCGGTCCATGGCCGTGTTCAGCGTCGCGCCGATCCCGCCGGCGCCGACGATGCCGATCACGGCCGATTCCCGGAAATTGATGTCGAAGCGATAGAGCGACAGGCCGATCAGGCGCGGCATGACCTGGGGCTGCACCCCGTAATTCACCACCTGCCACCAGCCGCCCCCGGTACCGCGCACCGCCTCGGCCTGGCGGGGATCGATCTCCTCGATATCGTCGGCCAGCAGCTTGGCCAGGAAACCGATGGTGGCAAACGACAGGGTCACGAAGCCGGCAAAGGCGCCAAAGCCGAACATGGCCACGAACAGGATCGCGATGATGATTTCCTGGAAGGCGCGCGAGACGGCGATGATGGCGCGGCAGACGAGATAGACCGGCAGGGGCGAGATGTTGCGCGCGGCGCCCAGCCCGATGGGCACGGAGATCAGGACCCCCACCATCGTCGAACAGACCGTCATGGTGACGCTTTCCACCATGCCCTGTTGGATCTGATCGAAACGGCTCGTGAAATCCGGTGTCAGGAACCCCTGCAGGAAGCGGGCGCCCCGTTCGAGCCCCTCATAGGCACGTTGCCAATCCACCTCCAGCGTCCCGATCGCCAGCAGCAGATAAAGCAGCGCGCCGCTGTAGATGGCCCGGCGCCAGAAGTCGTTGCGGATCAGGATGGGCGGGCGGCGCCAGCGCCGGGATACCGCCTGGACCTCGCTCATACCGTACCCGCCATGCGTTCTTCCTCGGCCGCCTTGAACGCGGCTGCGTCCGAGGCGTCCTGTGCCGCCTCGTCGGCGGCCTTGCGCATCTCACGCCAGTCCTCCTCGCCATAGATCCGCGTCAGCGCCGCATGGTCGAGCTCGGCGGGCGGACCGTCGAACACCACCTGGCCCGCGGTCAGGCCGATGACCCGGTCGACGAACATCTGGGCCAGCATGACGTCGTGGATGTTGATGATGGCGGGCAGGTCGTGTTCCCGGCAGATCTCGCAAATCAACCGCATGATCTGGCGCGACGTCTTGGGGTCCAGCGAGGCGGTTGGCTCGTCCACCAGCAGCAGTTCCGGGTCCTGTTCCAGGGCGCGCGCGATGCCCACGCGCTGGCGCTGACCGCCGGAGAGCTCGTCCGCCCGCTTGTCCACGTGATCGGACAGCCCGACGCGCTCGAGCAGCCCGAAGGCCTTGTCCACGTCCTTCTGGGAATAGCGGCGGGTGAGCGAGCGCCAGAAGGACACATAGCCCAGGCGCCCCGACAGCACGTTCTCCATGACGGTCAGACGTTCCACCAGGGCGTACTCCTGATAGATCATGCCGATCCGACGGCGCATCGTCTTCAATTGGGTGCGGCCCAGCTTCGGGATGTCCACATCAGAGAGCCGGATTGCCCCCGCCGTCGGCTCGACCAGACGGTTGATGCAGCGGATCAGCGTCGACTTCCCGGCCCCCGAGGGACCGATCAGGCCCACGACCTGGCCGCGTTCGATGGAAAAGGATACGTCCTCGAGCGCAAGATCACCGGTCTTGTAGCGCTTGGTCAGCGCCTCGATCGACAGCATTGCAACTCCTCATTCTCCTCGATCCGAAGGCGGGAGCCGCCCCACGGCGGCCCCCGCCGGATCCTTACCGGGACCGGATCAGTTGCAGGTGTAGGACACCTCGTTTGCCTCGTCGATCTGGCGGATCACCGCCCAGTCCTCCTTGAAGGAGATCTCGATGAACTGGGCCTCGCCGGATTTCTCGAACTCTTCCTTCAGAGCCGAGCCTTCCCAGGGGAAGGAGAAGAAGGCCTCGCGGATCTTGTCCTGAAGTTCCGGCGTCAGGTTATAGACGGTGCCATAGCCCGTGGTCGGGAAGGTCTGGGACTCATAGATCGTACGCACCTGGTCGGCTGAGATGACGTCGCGGTCGATCATGCGCGCCATGACGGAATTGGCGATGGCAGCGGCGTCGTAGTCGCCGTTGGCCACGCCCAGGACCGAGGTGTCGTGGGAGCCCGAGAACCCGGCCTCGAAATCCTCGCCGGCCTCCATGTCGAATTCACTCTTCAGGATCGCCGAAGGCGCCTTGAAGCCGGAGTTGGAGGTCTCCTGGGTGAAGGTGATCTCACCGCCGCGCAGGTCCTCGACCTCCTCGACGTCGGAGTCGGCTGGCACGATGATCTCCATCTCGTAGCCGAACGAGCCATCCTCGGCGGCCATCATGGCGAAGGGCCGGAAGCCGGCGCAGGCCACGGCGATGGGATTCGATCCCGTGTTGAATCCTGCGATATGCAGGCGCCCGGCGCGCATGGCCTCCAGCTGAGAGGCATTGGACTGGACGGGGAAAAACTCCACCTCCTTGCCCGTGACTTCGGACATGTGCTCCATGAACCCCTGCCAGACGTCCTCGTAGACGGCGGGATCCTCCACCGGGGTGTAGGTGAAGATCAGCGTGTCGGGATCGACCAGTTCGTCTTCATTGGAGGGGATGTCGGCCACCAGGTCGCCGTCCTCGTCGGAGTAGCGGCTGTCGAGATTGAAGTCGGCATAGGCGGGTGCGGCAAACAGTGCCGCGAACATGGATGCGGCCAGAAAGGTTCTCATTTTCGCCTCCTCGAGTTATGGAAAGTTAGTGGAACCGAGTGTCAGACATCCCGCTTATGGTCGCCCTGTGTTAAGCTTTCATGTTAGACTTGTGAAAGTAATATAACGTCAAATGAAGCGGCTTCATAGTTCGGTTGTACCGCCCCGCCAAGGAACACAACCCGCCCCTGGGCTGTCAGGCGTGTACACAAAAAAGCTGCGCAAGAGAATTGACAGACGCGCCCGGATCACGCAGTTCTAGCGCCTGAAGCAACGCCCACCATTCAGTAGCGTTGCCCAAGGTCGCCGGCTTAGCTCAGTTGGTAGAGCAACTGATTTGTAATCAGTAGGTCGCGGGTTCGACTCCTGCAGCCGGCACCATTTTCCTCATTAATTGCAACAAGTTACAAGGAACCCATTTAGCAGTCCATGCTTTAGGATATCTCCTGGAAGCATATTGGAAGCACTCGGATAATTTTCGGAGCTTTCAAGGAAGGTCTCCACCAGAAACTGTATGGCCGCTGACCTGACCCCTTGAAAATCATCCAAGTGTTTCTGGAATCCGCGTACATCTTGACCTTGCCCCCAAGTTTGGACCAGCCAGAGCGAGAAAATTCCGGCTGTTCGGCCTCAGGGCAGGCATGCCTGCCCTGAGGCAATTGCCAGTTCCATCGGGGCTTTGTCGCCAATGGAACTATGTGGGCGAACTTCATTATAATCCGTCCGCCACGCTTCACATTTTGACTGTGCATCAGCCAGGCTCAAAAACCAATAGACGTTCAGACATTCTTCACGTACCCGGCCGTTGAAGGACTCCGAGAAGGCATTGTCCGTTGGCTTGCCAGGGCGCGAATAGTCCAGTTCAACGCCCTTCATGTAGGCCCAGAGGTCCAGATCCTTGCTGAC
>NZ_ATVH01000003.1 GCF_000420625.1 Fodinicurvata sediminis DSM 21159
CCCAAGCACCTGGACGAGAAGGTCGCCAAGCTGCATCTCGACAAGATCGGCGCCCACCTCTCCGAGCTCTCCAAGGAACAGGCCGAATACATCGGTGTTCCCGAAAACGGGCCGTTCAAGAACGAATCGTACCGCTACTAAGCTGCGGATCGATTCCGAGACATTCAGTCTGACAAACGAGGAAGAATATCATGACTCGTAAAACCCAGGATCTCCTGGCAGTTGGCAACGCCATCGTCGACGTCATTGCCCGGCAGGATGAGGCTTTCATCTCTTCCCACAGCCTTGAAAAGGGTGGCATGACGCTGATCGACGCGGCAACCGCCGAGAAGCTGTATGACGACCTGGATCAGACGGTGTCGAATTCAGGGGGGTCGGCCGCGAACTCCGCGGCCGCCTTCTCCTCCCTGGGCGGTTCCGTGGAATTTGTGGGAAAGGTCCGTGACGACGAACTCGGTCACGTCTTTACCCACGACCTGCGGTCCACTGGTGTGAAGTTCGAGGCCGCGCCCGCAGCGGACGGGCCTCCGACAGGACACTGCATGGTCATGGTGACCCCCGATGCGGAACGCACCATGGCCACCTGCCTGGGTATCGCCACCTCGCTGAATCCGGCCGACATTGACGAGGATGCCATCGCTAGGAGCCGTTACGTCTTCCTGGAAGGCTATCTTTTCGACAGCCCCTCTGCGCGCGACGCCTGCCTGAAGGTCATCACTCTGGCCAAGCTTTATAGCACCCAGATCGTGCTGACCCTGTCCGATGCAGGCTGCGTGGAGCGGCACAAGGAATTGCTCAGCCGACTGGTCCGCAATTTCTGGATCGACGTCCTCTTCGCCAACGAAAACGAGATCAACGCCCTCTTCGGCTCCGAATCCCTCGAGGAGGCTGCAGAGGACGTGGCTGCCTGTTGCTCACTGGCGGCCCTGACTCAGAGCGCGAAGGGCTCGCTGATCGTCAGCGGCAACAACCGTGTACGTGTCGCAGCCGAAAGCTTTGGCAAGGCTGTGGATACGACGGGCGCCGGCGACCTCTACGCCGCCGGTTTCCTCTACGGCCTGTCCCAGGACAAGAGCCTTGAGGAATGCGGCCGCCTCGGTGCTCTGGTAGCGGCAGAGAGCGTTACGCACCTGGGGGCTCGTGCCCAACACGACCTCAAGGAGCTGATCCGCGACAAGGCTGCCTGAGCGCAGTCAGTAAAAAGAAACGGAAGCTGCCGCTTTCCGTATCTTCAGGCCCCGGTCACATTGGCCGGGGCCTTTTTCTATGCGCACCCGGTACACCTGACAGACATGAATGACAGTGGACCTTTTTTCACAGCCTGCGGCCCATTATAGTAGAAAGACTGCAGCATCGTTTCCCACCTCGATGTGTTCACACAAGTGACTGGAGCAAGCCCATGGGCCAGTTCGGTATCGGACAAGGTGTGCGCCGCCTCGAAGACCAGCGCTTCCTGACAGGCGAAGGACGCTACACGGACGACATTGTGGTCCCGCGGCAATGCCACGCCTTTTTCGTGCGCAGCCCCTTTGCCCATGCTGCAATCAACACAATCGATATCCAGGAGGCCACCAATCAACCTGGCGTTCTGGGGGTTTATACGGCAGAGGACCTGACCAAAGCCGGCGTGGGCGACATTCCCTGCCTGGCTCTCATGACAGGACGTGACGGGCAGAAGGTGCTGACACCCCCCTACCCTGCATTGGCACGCGAGCGGGTTCATCATGTGGGGGATACCGTGGCCCTCGTTGTGGCGGAAACCTTCGAGCAGGCCCAGGAAGCGGCCGAACTGGTCGAGGTCGACTACGACCCGCTGCCGGCCGTTGCCGACTTGAAAGCCGCTCTGGAGCCGGACGCCCCCGTTGTGCAGGAATCCCTGCCCAGCAACCTTTGCCTCGACTGGGCACAGGGCAACGAGTCGGATGTCGATGCCGCCTTTGCCAAGGCGGATCATGTGGCGCGCATCGAACTGGTGAACAATCGCATAGTCGTGAACTCCATGGAGCCACGCGCTTTGATCGCCGACTACGATCCGCAGGAGGACAAATTCACGCTACATGCCGGGAGCCAAGGCATCTACCGCCTGAAGGATCAGCTCTGCCAGAACATCTTCAACATCCCGGCCGATAAGCTGCGGGTCATCACACCGGATGTGGGTGGCGGCTTCGGCATGAAGATCTTTGCCTATCCCGAACAGGTGGCTTGCCTGTTCGCTGCAAGGGAATTGGGACGGCCCGTTCGCTGGACCGGCGGGCGAAATGAATCCTTCCAGTCGGACACCCAAGGCCGTGATCACCTGACCACAGCGGAAATGGCACTGGACAAGGATGGGCACTTCCTGGGCATTCGCGTCTCGACACTGGCGAACCTGGGTGCCTACCTCTCCAACTTCGCCCCCTATATCCCCACCGGAGCCAGCACCCAGATGTACTCCGGGCTGTACCGCATCCCGGCCATCCATGCCGAGGTCAAGTGTGTGCTGACCAACACCGTGCCAGTGGATGCCTACCGCGGTGCCGGCCGTCCCGAGGCCTCCTACGTCATGGAACGCCTGGTGGACGAAGCAGCCCGCGTGGTGGGCCTGGATCGCGGCGAGATCCGCATACGCAATTTCATCCGGCCAGAAGACCTACCCTATGATACGGGTCTCAATCGCGTTTATGATTCCGGTGACTATCCACGACTGCTGAAAGAAGCCTGCAGGCAGATCGATTGGGAAGGCTTCGAATCACGGCGCGCGGAGTCCCGCAGCCGCGGTATGTTGCGCGGTATTGGTCTGGCCTCCTACGTCGAAGCCTGTGGCGGCATGGGCGAGGAAGAGGCCCGTATCTCCCTGGATCCTGACGGCGGGGTCACGCTGGTGATCGGCACCATGACCAATGGGCAGGGCCACCACACAGCCTATGCCCAGTTGCTTCATGACAAGTTCGGCCTGCCGCTCGAGAAGATCCGAATGGTCCAGGGAGATTCGGAGACGGTCCACAAGGGGGGTGGCACGGGCGGATCCCGTTCGCTCCTCATGGGGGGCGTGTCGGCCCAGCGCGCGGCCGACAGGGTCATTGAGAAGGCACGGCAGGTTGCCGGCGATATGCTGGAAGCTTCAGCCGAGGATATCGAATTCGATGACGGCCTCTTCCGGATTGCCGGAACCGACCGCAGCATTGAGCTGTCCGAAATTGCCAGGCGCACTCATGAAGGTGCAGGCAACGGTGTATCCCCTATCGAGGAAACCGACGGCTACAAGGCCGAAGCCCTCACCTTCCCCAATGGCTGCCATGTCTGCGAAATCGAGGTGGACCCCGATACCGGCTGCCTCAGGATCGTCGACTATGTCGTAGTCGACGATTTCGGCACGGTGGTCAATCCAATGCTGGCGGCCGGCCAGGTCCATGGCGGCGTGGCTCAGGGATTGGGGCAGGCCTTGCTGGAACATACGGTCTATGACGAGGAAGGACAGTTGATCACCGCTTCGTTCATGGACTATGCCATGCCAAGAGCTGATGACATGCCGGAAGTCAAATTGACGCTGGTCGAAGACATGCCGTGCAAGACCAATCCCATGGGTGTTAAGGGAGCAGGCGAAGCTGGTGCAATCGGCGCACCGCCCGCCATCATGAATGCCCTGCTGGACGCTCTGATACCGGCCGGTGTGAAGCGTATCGATATGCCCGCCACATCGGAACAGGTTTGGCGAGCTCTGCAGGGCGCCTCGACCACCGCCTGACCCTTGCCAACGGAAAATGCCATAATGGAAAACGCTGCTCACTCCCTGGACCACCAGCAGATGATCGACGAGCTGAGAGTCCTGGCCGAGGAGGCGGGCAAGGTAACCCTGCGCTATTACGGCAAGGGGGAGGAAATGGAGTTGCGTGAGAAGGCGGATGCATCTCCGGTCACCAAGGCCGACGAAGCCTGTGAAGTCTTCATCCTGGATGCCTTGTCCCGGATGACACCGGATCTGCCCGTTATCTCAGAAGAAGCGGCGGAAGCCGGCAAGCTGCCAGATCTGCTGGACCGCCAGGCTTTCTGGCTGGTCGATCCGCTGGACGGCACCAAGGAGTTCATATCGGGCAATGGTGAATTCACCGTCAATATAGCCTTGATCGAGCAGGGAACTCCGGTCCTGGGCGTGGTTCACGCCCCGGCCTTGGGCAAGAGTTGGGTGGGGGCCGGCAATCAGGCTTTCTTTGCGCGAGACGAAGAGCCCTTCACGGCCATAAAGACACGCCAGAAGCCTGCTGAAGGACTGACAGTGGTCGCCAGTCGCCGTCACGGCGGAGGCGACGATCTGGAAGGTTTTCTGGCCGGTTACCAGGTAGCCGAACGTGTTAGTGCAGGCTCGTCTCTGAAATTCTGCCTTGTCGCTCAGGGTGAGGCGGACCTCTATCCTCGCTTCGGGCGTACCATGGAATGGGATACAGCTGCTGGCCAGGCAGTGCTGCTGGCGGCCGGCGGCCGGGTGGAAACGCGCGATGGCGTCCCCCTGACCTATGGCAAGCCGGGCTTCGAGAATCCCTACTTTATAGCCTATGGCCGCGACTGAGACGCAGCCTTCGTCCAGACTGCGCCGCACGAAAAGACAAACAGGTGGATCAAGCATGTCATTGAAGTCTCCGGTAATCACCGTCATGACCAAGGCTGCCGGCAAGGCGGCGCGGCACCTCAAACGCGACTTTGGTGAGGTCGAGAACCTGCAGGTCTCCCGCAAGGGTCCTGCGGACTTCGTTTCCAATGCTGACATGAAGGCCGAGAAGATCCTGCACGAGGAACTCTCGCATGCGCGTCCCAACTTCGGTTTCCTGATGGAGGAATCCGGGGCCAGCGATGGTGACGACAACCTGGAGCGCCGTTGGATCGTTGACCCGCTGGACGGAACGACGAACTTCCTGCACGGCCTGCCCCACTTCGCCATATCCATCGCACTGGAAGAGCGTGGTGAGATCGTGGCAGCCGTTGTCTACGATCCCATAAAGGACGAAATGTTCACGGCCGAGAAGGGCAATGGCGCTTTCCTCAACGACCGGCGCCTGCGTGTTTCTTCCCGGCGGCGCATGGACGAATCGATTTTCGCCACAGGCATTCCCTTCAAGGGTCTGGAAGGACACGAGCGCTTTCTGAATGAAGTGCGTGCTGTCATGGCCGTAAGCGCCGGAGTGCGGCGCTGGGGCACGGCGTCCCTGGACCTTGCCTATGTGGCGGCCGGACGTTTTGACGGATTCTGGGAATGGGGCCTGCAAGCATGGGATTACTCTGCAGGTGCCCTTCTCGTCCGGGAAGCCGGAGGCTACATCAGTGAAATCGGGGGCCGGAAGCTGACATCGAACAGCCCCAACCTGGTCTCTGCCAATGAGAACCTCCATCGAGACCTGGACAGCATGCTGCGCAAAAGCAATCAGAGCTGAAGCCTCGGGCCTGTGACCATTAACAGGCCGAAACAAGGCAAAAACGGTTGTGAGTCAATCGGATCAGTCTTAAGGTTCGCTGGCTGAGCAGGGTACGCCCTCGGGGGAAAACGGCAGCGGGAAACTGAAAGAGTGAGACGCTCCAAGAACGTGTCCTTTACCCGGCAGTTTGCCGGTCGTCGCGCTATGGCTTTATCGAAAAGCGGCTTGTTGGGCGCAACAGCACTGTTGCTCCTGGCTGGTGCGCCCCAGGCCGTGGTTGCACAAGGCAATTCCAGCAACTCGGCGATTACGGTCAATCGGGATGTGATCGAATCACTGGACAGTCCGGGCCATAGGCAGGAACGCTCCTTTGACACTCAACAGCAGACAACGCCGTGGGGCACACCGCTGCCCGGCTCGCCCTACGCCCGCTTGCCCAACCGCAGCATGGGAACTGGCCAGACTGCGACAGGCGATGGGGGACTGGCCTTTCCGCCACAGGAAATGCCGCGTTCCACGTTATTGATTGGCGACGACAGGCCAACCACTGCAGCCTCGCCCACGACAGCTTCGAAGACGCCCACAACTGAAGACCATCGCTCCACTTCGCCGTCCACAACCACAGCCTCTTCATCCCGCTCACCAATGCAGGAAGCGACGCGACAAGAGGCACCTGCCAAGCCAGCACGCGGCAAGCCGCGGTCCGTCCTCCCTCCAGATGAAACGGAGGCCACGGAGCCCCTCGATAGCGCTTCGGAACTGCGTGAGGACGAGCGCACCACGCCGGTGCCGGAAACGACAGACGACGACGCCGGGGATCAGGACGTTTCCACGCAATTGGCTGAGGACACGCCAGACACCACTGCTGAGGACCAGACTGACACACCGGAACAACCAGAGAATATGGCGGCCCCTCAGAGCCAGCAAAACGACACAGCCGCGGATGAGGGTGAGGCCGAATCGGAGGCCAGCCCGGCGCAACAGGGCAGCCAGCAAGACGTTCCATCCACTGACATGGATACTGACGAGAATGGCTCAGAATCCCAGATAGCTTCTTCACAGGACGAGCCATCCCCCAGCAATCAGGATTCTACGGACGAGTCTCCATCAGAAACGCA
The DNA here is from genome assembly GCF_000420625.1 of Fodinicurvata sediminis DSM 21159. Lineage (NCBI taxonomy): Bacteria > Pseudomonadati > Pseudomonadota > Alphaproteobacteria > Rhodospirillales > Rhodovibrionaceae > Fodinicurvata > Fodinicurvata sediminis. Next base: position 6,503 of record NZ_ATVH01000003.1, read on the forward strand.
GGCCACCTCCAACTCTCAAGCCGATACAGAACAACAGGAACCTCAGCAGGATAGCGACGTCCGTTCGGATGGCAGTCAAGCCGATGAAACACAGCAGGCTTCCCTGCCCGATGCTGCGGACACAGGTGAAGTCAGCGAAAAGACGATCGAATTCACGTCGGAATCGGCTGACCTGAGCGAGAATGCGCGCAGCCAGCTGCGTCAGTTGGCAGCCCAACTCTCGGAACGCAGTTCCATGCGTGTCCAGCTCTTGGCCTATGCGGAAGGATCCAATGAGGACGCCAGTCAGGCGCGACGGCTCTCTCTGTCCCGCGCACTGGCCGTGCGTGCCTACTTGCTGGACCACGGCATCAGGTCCACCCGGATCGATGTCCGGGCACTGGGCCACAATGCCCCCGGCAGTGGTCCTGTAAACCGCGTGGATATCGTTCCTGAAGATTCGGAAGAGTCCTGAACAGTGAAGGCTCTTGCCGCCCGTCTTTTCGGAACATATCAGAGCAAGGACGTCATATTTGTTGCTTACTTGCCCGCTAGCTTCACCCAATAGCCAGGGAGCAATCACGCCAACGCCATGACCCGACCTCGAACCTATCTCATACGCATGGGGATCTTTCTGGCCCTGGTGGCTGCTGTTGTGGCGGTACTGTCGTCCCAGGTGCGGGAAGCCTTCATGGCCAACGCAGCACTCAATGGTATGATCCTGGGTGTGCTGCTGTTCGGTATCGCCTATAGCTTTCGCCAGGTTTTCCAGTTGCGCCGGGAAATTGCCTTTCTGGAGCAATTGAAGAGCGAGAGCAGTGGTGGCCTGATCTATCCCGGTGCAGTCCAGAACATCTCGGCCCCGCATCTCCTGAGCCCGATGGCTCAGATGATGCGCGAACGCAAGGGGCATCTGACACTTTCGGCCATGTCGATGCGCACCCTGCAGGACGGCATTCGGATGCGCATCGACGAAAGTCATGACATCTCGCGCTATCTGATCGGATTGCTGATCTTCCTGGGACTTCTGGGCACATTCTGGGGATTGGTCGAAACGGTTGGCGCTGTCAGCGAGACCATTGGTAGCCTTTCCGGTGGAACCGGAGATGCCGGCAGCATGTTCGAAGAACTGAAGTCCGGGCTGCAAAGCCCCTTGTCGGGCATGGGTACGGCCTTTTCCTCCTCCCTTTTCGGTTTGGCCGGATCCCTGGTTCTCGGCTTTCTGGAACTCCAGTCCGGACAGGCCCACAACCGCTTCATGAACGAGCTGGAGGAATGGCTTTCAGGAATGACCCGGCTGTCCGGTGGCGGTGGCCAGATTGGTGAAGGCGAAGCCTCGGTCCCAGCCTATCTTCAGGCCTTGCTGGAACATACAGCGGACAGTCTCCAGAACCTCCAGCGGACCATTGAACGCGGCGAGGAGGACCGGCAATACGCCAATCGGAATCTCGGGATACTGACGGAACGACTGACACAGCTGACCGACCAGATGCGCACCGAACAGGAAGTCATGAAGCGACTGGCCGATACGCACAGTGCCATACGCTCCCTGCTCAACCAGCTGAACGAGGGCAATTTCGCCAGCGGCGGGATGGACGATGCGACAAAGGATCATATTCGCAACATGAACCTCTACCTGAGCCGCATTTCCGAGGAAATGTCTCATGGGCGCGAACAGTCCGTGGAGCAGATTCGCAGCGAAATCCGTTTGCTGGCCCGCACCATTGCCGCCTTGGCAGAGGAATCACAGTCCTGAGAGCTGAGTACGGTCCATGTACAATCTGAACCGCAGTTCCCGGACACACGCGGTCAACATCTGGCCAGGGTTCGTCGACGCCCTGGCCACGCTGTTGCTCGTGGTGATGTTCGTGTTGATGGTCTTCGCGGTCAGCCAGTACTTCCTCTCTGCTGCCCTGACGACGAAGGACGAACAGCTATCAGAACTGGATCGTGAAATCTCCCAGCTGGCCGACCAGCTGGCCATGGAACAGCAGAACAATCAGGAACTGAGGGAAAGTCTCTCTCAACTTTCGTCGGAGCTCCAGTCTTCCCTGGCCCAGCGGCAGACTCTCAGCGACCAGTTGGAGGAAAGCGAAGAGGCCCGCAACACCCTGGCCAGCCAACTGGCGGCTTTGCAGGAAGAACGTGATAGCCTGTCGCAGGAATTGGAAGCCACACGTGAGACCCGTGACGCCCTGCGCAGTCGCCTGACGGAATCCCAGAACGAAAGCGATCAACTGAGCAATCGCCTGTCTGAATCCCAGGAACAGCGGGAAGAACTCAGCGGCCGTCTGTCCGAATCCCAGGAAGAGAGTGAGCAACTGCGCAGCCAGCTTCAGGAAAGCCGGCAGGCCAGGGAAGATCTGGATGAGGAGCTTGCGGACGCGCAGGGCATAAGCGACGAACTGCGCCAGGAATTGGAAAATGCCTACGCCGAGATCGATGCCAACAAGGAGTTGATCGAAACCCAGCTGTCGGAACTGGCCACCCTGCGTAGCCTGCGGGATGAGCTGGAGCAGCAGATGGTTGATCTGGAAAATCGCATTGCCGAGCAACAGCGTCTGCTGGCTGCCAACGAGGAGGAACTGGCAGACAGGGAGGAAGAAGGCGAACAACTGCGGGCACAGCTGGCGGCCAGCGAGGAAGAGAGCGAACGGCTGCGCGAAGAACGCGCAAACCTGAGAAGCCGATTGGCCGAGAGCGACGAGCGAAGCGAGGAACTGGCGCAGGAACGTGCAAACCTTCAAAGCCAGTTGGCGGAGAGTGAAGAGAGAAGTCAGGAGCTGGAGCAGGAACGTTCCAGCCTGCGCCGCCAGCTGACTGATACCCAGGACTTCGCCGTCGAGCAACAGGAGCTGACGGAAGAAGCACGGCGCAAGGTCGATCTGCTCAATCGTCAACTCTCGTCCCTGCGCCGGCAGATTGCTTCGCTGAACCAGGCCCTGGATGCTGCAGAGGCGCGCAACGAGGAGCAGGAGGCCCAGATCGCCGATCTGGGGCGCCGCCTCAACGTCGCCCTCGCCAACAAGGTCCAGGACCTAGCCCGCTATCGCTCGGAATTCTTCGGCAGGCTACGCGAAGTTCTGGGGGACAATCCGGATATCGAGATCGTTGGTGACCGCTTTGTCTTCCAGGCCGAGGTGCTCTTTCCAAGCGGTTCGGCCACCCTGCAGCCGCAAGGGCGCCAGCAGATTAGTCAGCTCGCGACTCAGTTGCGCAATATTGCCGAAAAGATTCCCGATGACATCGACTGGGTCCTGAGGATCGATGGGCACACGGACAAGCGTCCCATCCAGACGGCACGTTTCCCTTCGAACTGGGAGCTTTCAGCAGCGCGTGCGATTTCCGTCGTCGAGCTCCTGATCAACGAGGGCATCCCCCCTGATCGGCTGGCTGCTGCCGGCTTCGGCGACAACCAGCCGATCGAGGATGCGGATACGGACGAGGCCTATCAGCGCAACCGACGCATCGAGATCAAACTGACACAGCGCTAAGCCTCTGCCGGCGGGATAGGCCCGAAGCAAAGCCCTTGCTTCTATTCCGCTGCGTCCTCGGCCTGATTGAACTGCAGTGCAGCCAGACGGGCATAGAGGCCCTCGCGATCCTGGATCAGCTTGCTGTGGGGCCCACTGTCCACAATGCGTCCCTTGTCCATGACCACAATCCGATCCGCCTTCTGGACCGTTGCCAGGCGATGGGCAATGACCAGTGTCGTACGGTCTTTCATGACATGTTCCAGGGCATCCTGAACCATGCGCTCACTCTCCGCGTCCAGCGCTGATGTAGCCTCGTCGAGCAGCAGGATGGCCGGATTGCGCAGAATGGCCCTGGCAATCGCCAGGCGCTGACGCTGGCCGCCCGACAGCCGAACCCCGCGCTCCCCAAGGAAGGTGTCCAGGCCCTCGGGCAGGGCCTGCAGGAAATCAAGGCAAGCCGCTGCCCGAGCAGCCTCGAGAACCTCCTCATCGCTTGCATCTGGCCGACCATAGCGAATGTTCTCCCAGCCATTCTCGGAAAAGATGACAGGATCCTGGGAAACAAAGCCTATGCGCTGGCGTACGGCTTCCGGATCGGCCTTCCCAAGGTCCACGCCGTCGATCAGGATGCGCCCCTCCTCGGGATCGTAGAAGCGCAGCAAGAGCTGGAAAACCGTCGTCTTGCCGGCGCCTGAGGGGCCTACGAGCGCCACACGCTCACCGCGATTGAAGGCCAGCGTGAAATCATTGAGCGCAGCAAGGTCAGGACGTGCCGGATAGTGGAAGCTCACATGCTCGAAGGCCAGGCTGCCCTCTGACGGATCGGGCAATTCCTCGGGATTCTCAGGAGCGCTGATGTCCGGCTGTGTGGCAAGCAGGTCAACAAGACGTTCCGTTGCACCGGCGGCACGTTGCAAATCGCCGATCACCTCCCCTATCGCCCCTACGGATCCCGCGACCACCACGGCATAGAAGACGAAGGCCGCCAATTCACCACCGCTCATGCGGCCTGCAAGAACGTCCTGGCCCCCGATCCAGAGGATGGCAGCCACAGCTCCGAAAACCAGAAGTATCACCAGCGCGGTCAACCAGGCCCGCGCCCGAATGCGGCGCACGGCGGTCTGAAAGGCCTGTTCACTGCGCTGTGCGAAACGCGCGCGGTCCAGGTCCTCGTGATTGAAGGCCTGGACCGTACGAATGCCCAGCAGGGTTTCGTCCACATAGGCCCCGACATCCGCAACCCTGTCCTGGCTTTCCCTGGAAAGCTTTCGGACCCTGCGTCCATAAACGATGATCGGCACGACGACGAAGGGCACAACGATCAGGACAAGCCCGGTCAAGCGTGGCGAGGTTACCATCAGCAGCACCAACCCGCCCGTAAGCAGCAGGAAATTGCGCAGGGCGATGGAAACCGAGGTCCCCACCACGGTCTGCAAAAGCGTGGTGTCCGTTGTCAGGCGCGACAGGATCTCTCCGGTCCGCGTTGTCTCGAAATAGGCCGGCGACAGACTGACTACATGATTGAAAACGGCCTTGCGGATATCCGCAATCACCCGCTCCCCGATCCATGAGACAAGGAAATAGCGCGCGAAGGATGAAACGGCCAGGATGACAATGGCGATGGCCAGGACGAGCAAGGCCTGATCCAGCAAGGCGGCATCGCCAGCCGTGAAACCCCGGTCAACCAGCTGGCGAATACCGAAGCCAAAGGTCAGCAGCGTCGCCGCCGCAACCGTCAGGGCAATCATCGCACCAGCAACCTGTAGGCGATAGGGGCGCACAAAACGCCAGAGATAGCCGAGAATGTTGAAATTCCGGCTTTTGGGGCGCTGTGTCATGCGCGCTGACTGCACGGGGGTTGGCGTTTCGGAACGGGCCATTTTGTCCTGGAGTTCACTGTAAAGCGGCCATGGCCGCCACTTGTGGGTTCATCGCATGCACGCCGCTCTCAGGCAAGCCTCGCACCATGCTACAGATCTCCCGGCAACTGTTGCAAAGGCCGGGCAGCTCGGTTATACAGCGACGCCGCTGAGGAGATTGCATCATGAAACAAGATATCCATCCCGATTACCATGAAATCACGGTCGTGATGACCGACGGGTCGGAAGTTACCACACGCTCGACCTACGGAAATCCGGGTGACACGCTGCGTCTGGATATCGATCCAAAGACCCACCCGGCCTGGACCGGTGTGCATCGCGTGCTCGATCGTGGTGGACAGATGGCCAAGTTCAAGAAGCGTTTCGGGGATTTCGGCATCAAGAATGACTGACGCTTTCGCAATGAACGAGAAAGGGCGGCTCTAGGCCGCCCTTTTCTTTTCTGGAATAGCCAGCGCCAAACAGGCCCGCCATCACATCGGTCCGCTGGAAGTGGATATCTGGTCACTCTCCAGCAAAGGCGCCAGCGTGCGCTCGGAAATGCGATTGTCGTCGATCGGCTGACCAGCAAACTGCCCCGTGTTCTGTGGCAGTTGCAGGCTATAACTCATGCTTTCCCCGACTTTCCCCGCCATCTTGCGCAATTGTTCCTCATTACGACGGCTGACGATCTTCACTTCCAGAGGTCCATCGGACCAATCAACAATATTGAAGTCGTTTTCCTGGCTGACGTTTATGGAGGGCTTTTCCGAACGCGCCCGGGGCGACAGCATGACGGACAGCGTCTCTCCTTCCGTGTCGGCATAAAGAAGATGCAGCGCATGGGACTCATCTGTCTTTATCTGCCGGGCATTCTGCAACTCGTAGCCAAAAAGAGAAATGTCCGGGGGATTGAAGTTCAGGCCAAACTTGTTTCCGCCAGAAACCCTGTTCATCTCGGAAATGGCCTGTTCTTCGATCATCGGCTGCTGCTGCAAGCGATCCAGCAATGAAGTGGACGGCTGTCCGGAGGCGGGCGTTGCAGCACCCTGCTGCGCCGTTGCAGCCTGCCCGGTAGTCCCCGCTTGCTGAGCTACCTGCCCACTTCCCATGGGGCTTATGGGAAAGCCGGACTGGCCAACCCACCAGCCGCCACCGGAGGCCAGAACAATTGAAGCCGCAACCGCAGCCCACCGGAAAACAGGCATCGCGGAACGTTTGCGGGACCAATGTGTCGCTGCGGTCAGCCGCGCAGGCACAGGCTCTTCTGCCACCCCGTCGAATGCACGGCGAATGGCATCATTCTGCGCAATATATTCCCGCACACGCGCATTTTCTTCGGGGTTCTGCAGCAGGTAAGCCTCGACCTCGCTGCGTCGGACAGAATCCAACTGGCCATCCACATAGGCCATCAAGTCCAACTCGGTAATCTGATCATAGATCTTTCTGTCAGTCATTTCACCCTCCGTAGGGTCGCTTGAGAGGGCGCGTATTCCTCCGCACTGGCATGGATCTGTCTCAAGGTTTCGCGCCCACGGGAAAGGCGCGACTTCAACGTGCCGATTTCCACCCCCAGGATCGAGGCAGCCTCTGTATAGGAAACACCTTCCAGAGCGACAAGGAATATGGCTTCGCGTTGATCGTCTGGAAGGCAATCAATGGCCTCCAGGATTGACTTGCACTCCAGCTGTTGTTGCTGGTTCGCCTGCATGACGCAACTCGTTTCCTCCAGTGGGTCATCGAGCGGCGCCGAATAACGAGTCTTCCTGCCGTTCAGATAGACTGTATAGAGAATACGAAACAGCCAACTCTTGACGCTCCCCTGGCTACGTAGCTGCTTGCGCTTACGTATGGCACGCTCGAGACAATCCTGCACCAGGTCATCAGCGCGCACGGGATCGCGTACAAGCGCCCGAGCATAGCGCCTCAAGCTTGTGGTCTCCCGCGATATCAGCCAACCATATTCGTCTCTCACCCTGCGCTCCCTGCCCAAGTATACGGGTCACATAACACCTACCTTGGTCAAATGATGTCCCAGAGGTGTCATTCAAAGAAAATGCGACTCATATATCGGTATGCCTTTCCCTGTAATCAAAGACAGAAACGAGACAGCATTTGTTCCCTGTCGTATTAAATTTTGTACATCTTTGGATAATTCATACCTTATTATCAGATAGTTGAGCTATTCCTTCAGATGATCCAAACTTTTTTCCGTGGACAGGGAACTTTAAGGCTGTTTGCTGTGTCTTACATGACAGGAGCAGACATCGCTCTTGCACCAATACTGAATTTTCAAGGAGTTCTCACATGTCGACCCGTTTTTCGCTTCGCAGCACGACTGCCGCTCTGGTTATGGGCAGTGCCATGATTTTCGGCGCAACTGCTGCCGGTGCGGCCGACACCAGTCAGACAGATCAGACATCGTTCAACCTGGCTCAGAGCAGCGACGACAGCATGAACAATGAAGCCCAGGGTGGGTCTGTTGATGACTATTCTGACGAGGAGCTTCAGAACTACGTTCTCGCCATGCAGGATGTCTCCTCCATCGGGCAGGAAAAGGAGCCCGAGATCGCCAATGCTGAAAGCGAGGACGAAGCTCAGAAAATCTGGCAGGAAGCTCAGGAAGAAATGGCTGCTGCCGTTGAGGACCGTGGCCTGACCGTTCAGGAATACAATGAGATCACCCAGGCCGCTCAAAGCGATCCGGAACTGGCATCCAAGCTGAATTCCATGGTCGAGTCCCAGTAACGCAAGTCTCCTCCTCCCTGTTTTCAGGAAACTGGAGCAAAAGCCGGTCCTTCTTGGACCGGCTTTTTTTCATCTCACAGAAAATGAAAGCGGCCGCCCCAATAGGGGCGGCCGCTTTCTCGTCTCTTGCGATAGGGAACTGAACAGTGCGTCAGTTCATGCTGCTGCCGCTATCATCCATTTCAGCCGGCTGATCTGCCTCATCGACAGGCTCGCAGGCGGCCAGGAAGCCAAAGGCGGCAAACAGTGCGGCAAAGATCCAAAGACGGGACATGATATTCTCCTATCCGCTATCCAAAGTCTCCAGGGCGCACCACGATCTACTTGTCGTGATGACCACCACTATTGACTAGACAGCGGAAAGTCCCGAAAGGTTCCATCGTGGTTGTAAAATTTTCTGCACTGCCTTTCGAAAGCCAGAAACAAAGGCCGAAAGGTTGTCAGTCCAACTCCAGGTCCGCACGATACGCCATTCGAAAAAATCGGACAGCGATGTAGCCGGAAAATGCAGCGACAATTGCGCCGATTGACAGAATGAAAACAGGTGATGCGTCGTAAAGGCCCAGCACTGCCCAATCGAGCGCCGCACCAATGACAAAGATCGCATCGAACAGGATCAAAGCTGCAAGAAAGGCTGAGATTACGGACAGCCACACAATACTGGCTGGTTTGGAACCAGAGGAAGGCATGATGGAAAACTCCAAGAACGCCAAGGATGAGATGACAGAACAATAGGCCATGAGTTGTCGTATTGAAAAGCTGGCATACGGCATGACTGCCGAACGAGCCGTGCAGGCCTGAAGTCCTTGAAAGCGGTCCTTATCGATCCAACTGAGCGTCCAGACGCTGGATTCTCAGATAGAGGTCATGACTGCGCTGCAGGAGTTCCAGCATGCGCTCAGGCAGGGCGACCTTCCCTTCGTCATGAAAAGCCGTGCAAACCCCTTGGTCAGCCAATCGACGCTCCGGAGCGCGCGCCTCTTCAAGGGTGATTTCACCAGCATGCAGTGCCTTCTGGACGAATAGCCAAGCCATGATCTGCGTCGCCCGGCTGGTCAGGCGCATACTTTCACAAGAGGCGCTCAACCGGGCCATGGGTGAGAGGGCTTCACAGTCCTGGCGCCATTGATAGGCTATGTAATCGCGAATCTCCCGGGTCAAGGACAGAGCTTCGCGATAGGTGCCGTCCAGAAAGGATACCCCGCCTGAAGAAACATCCAGAGTGGACGTCAGCTTGTCGTTATCGAAGTTATCGGCCATATCATCCTTCTGCGTTCCGCGCCCTGGCGACATCCAGTGATGCGCGCAGATACTGTCAGCTCATGCCGTCAGCCCACTTGTATAATTGTATATCTGGAAGGAATTTCCAATTCATGAAGCAGAATGCCTATAAGGTCCTGCTGCTGGACCTGGACGGGACACTTGTCGACAGTGCACCGGGTCTAGCCGAAGCGCTGAATCAGTTCCTGTCCGAACTGGACTTGCCTGCGCCCTCGCTCGCCGAGGTAATCCCCATGATTGGAGATGGAGCCCGCAAGCTCGTCGAAAGAGCCCTTTTATGGGCTTGCGCCAACTCACCTCCTGATCTGGACTCCGCCACTGCACGGTTTTTGCAGCTCTATGCCGAAACCCTGATAGCCGATACAAGACTCTACAAGAGCGTGAACGAGACATTGCTATCCCTATCGAACCAGGGGTGGCGAATGGCGGTTTGCACCAACAAGCCTGAAACCCCAAGCCGGACAATCCTGGAGAACCTGGGCCTGGCCCATCTGTTTGAACAGATAGCAGGAGGCGACAGCTTTCCGGTCCGCAAACCTGATCCCCGGCACCTGACAGACTGTCTTCAGGCCATGGAGAGCCATCCGCGGGAAGCCGTTATGATCGGTGACGGTCATAACGATTTACTGGCCGGCCAGGCGGCTGGCCTGGCAACGATCTGGGCGCGCTACGGCTACGGTGGCGAGCGGGCAGCAGGGCTTCTACGAGATGAGGTAATCTCGACCTTCAGCGAGCTGCCCGAGAGCCTGCGCCGACTTCAGGCGCGTTGCCCGGCGTAGCCTGCTTCCTGCAGGGCCTCCGAGATCTCCTCCAGGATTGCCGGGTCATCGATAGTGGCGGGCATGTTGTAACTATTGCCATCGGCAATCTGCCGCATGGTCGCCCGCAGGATCTTACCCGACCGTGTCTTGGGCAGCCGCTTGACCACAAGGGCCGTCTTGAAGGCGGCCACGGGACCGATCCCGTCACGCACAAGCTGCACAGCTTCCTTTTCGACCTCCTCGAACGGACGGTCACAACCTGCATTCAGGACCAGGAACCCCACAGGCAACTGCCCCTTCAACTCGTCGTGAACACCAATGACGGCACACTCGGCCACATCCGGATGCGTCGCCAGGACCTCTTCAATCCCTCCCGTCGACAGGCGATGACCGGCAACGTTGATGATGTCGTCGGTGCGCGCCATGACGAAGACATAGCCATCCTCATCCATGTAACCCGCATCGCCTGTCTGGTAGTAACCGGGAAAGCTCGACAGGTAGGTCTTCACGAAGCGTTCCTGGGCGTTCCACAGCGTCGGGAAGGTTCCCGGGGGCATGGGCAGGCGTCCGACAATGGACCCGATTGTGCCCCGCGGCGCTTCATTTCCTTCGTTGTCCAGAATCCGTAGGTCCCAACCAGGCGCCGGCCGCGTGGGGGAACCCGGCTTCACCGGAAGCTGCTCTATTCCCAGACAGTTTGCCGCAATCGACCAACCGGTCTCTGTCTGCCACCAGTGGTCGATGACCGGGACCTGCAGCTTGTCCTGGGCCCATTCCAGGGTATCTGGATCACAGCGCTCGCCAGCCAGGAACAGGGCACGAAAACGCGATAGGTCATGCTCGGCAATCTTCTCGCCCTGTGGGTCCTGCTGCCGTATGGCACGGAATGCTGTCGGTGCGGTGAACAGGGTCACCACACCATGCTGCTCGATCACACGCCAGAATGCGCCAGCGTCCGGCGTTCCGACGGGCTTTCCTTCATACAGCACCGTGGTGGCGCCATGAAGCAGCGGCGCATAGACGATATAGCTGTGCCCGACAACCCAGCCGATGTCCGAAGCCGTCCAGTAAACCTCACCCGGGTCAATGTTGTAGACATGCTTCATCGACCACTTCAATGCCACGGCATGACCGCCATTGTCGCGAACGATGCCCTTGGGCTGTCCCGTCGTCCCAGATGTGTAGAGCACATAGAGGGGATCTGTTGCCTCGACGGGGACACAGTCGGCCTGCGCCGCCCCTGCCAGCGCCTCGTGCCAGTCCTCGTCCTGGCCCGGAATCAGCTCGCAGGGATTTTCCGGGCGCTGCAGGACAAGGCAGCCATCCGGCTTATGGCTCGAGAGATCCAGGGCCTTGTCCAGCAAGGGCTTATAGGGCACGACACGCCCAGGCTCGATACCGCATGAGGCAGAAAGCACCATGCGCGGCTGGCTGTCATCGATCCGCTTTGCCAGTTCGCTGGAAGCAAAACCGCCAAAGACCACGGAATGAACGGCGCCAAGCCTGGCACACGCAAGCATGCCCATGACAGCTTCGGGAACCATGGGCATGTAGATGATCACGCGATCTCCGGCCTGAACCCCACGTGCCTTGAGCACCCCGGCCAGGCGTGCCACCTCGTCGCGAAGTTCCTCATAGCTGTAACTGCGCACTGTGCCGGTTACGGGAGAATCATAGATCAAGGCCTGCTGTGACCCGCGTCCGGACTCGACATGACGGTCCAAAGCGTTAAAGCAAGTGTTCAGGCGTCCCCCGGAAAACCATCGATACAGTGGTGCCTGGCTGTCATCCAGCACACGATCCCACTTCCTGTCCCAGACCAGCTGCTCGGCCGCCTCGGCCCAGAAAGCTTCTGGATCACTCAGCGAGCGCTTGTAGACTTCCTCGAATTTTTCCATGGCGTTTTCCTGCCCTGTTCTTCTGTTCCCTCACGAAAAGTCTCTCGCAAAAGGTATATTCGGTAAACAAGCTAGCAGAAACCGAGCCCAGCAATAAATGCCCGACAGGACGGCCCTGCTTCGGTTATCCTGAAACCATGAGAATCCATAAGGAAGGCCCCTGCGGTTCTTCCCATAGAAGCGAGGCAATATGACGATTGAGGACTGCTGCTGGACAACGCGGCCGGCCAATCGCGCCGCCGTCATCGTCGATGGTGCCGAGTATTTTGCCGTGCTGCGCGAAGCCATGCTGCAGGCGAACAGCCATGTCTACTTCATTGGATGGGATTTCGAACGCAAGGCAACCCTGCTTCATCCACACGAGAGCGGTGATAGCGACCCTCAGGCTCCTGCCCAGCTGGGGCGGTTCCTGAAGTATCTTGTCCAGCGCAAACCGGAGCTGACCGTTCGTGTCCTGCGCTGGAGCAGCTCGGTGCTCTTGAACCTGGGCCGCGAGCTGCAAACGATCATCCGCCTGGGTTGGGCAGGATCACCACAGATCGTTTATCGTCTCGATGGTCACCACCCGACCATCGCATGTCATCACCAGAAGCTGGTTATCATAGATGACTGCATTGCCTTCTGCGGTTCCATAGATCTTGTCGGAGACCGTTGGGACACGACAGAGCACAAACCTGATGATCCGCGGCGCCGACGAGGACGGGAACGCTTCGGCCCACGACATGAAGCCGCCATGGTGCTCGACGGCAAGGCGGCTGAGGCACTGGCCGAACTGGCACGCCTGCGTTGGCACGAAGCCGTCGGCGAGGACCTGCCGAGAGCGCAGGTTGAAAGCGACCCCTGGCCCCGTTTCCTGAAGGCCGATTTCAACAATGTCGAGATTGGGATTGCGCGAACACTCCCCGACTATCAGGACCAAACCGAAGCCCGGGAAATCGAGGCCGTAAACCTGGAAGCCATCCGCTTCGCACAGGATTTTCTTTATATTGAAAACCAGTATTTCGCCTCACGCCGGGTCACCGAAGCCCTGGCAAAACGTCTGCAGGAACCAGACGGGCCGGATGTGGTGGTCATCAACCCCGAGAAGGGCGAGGACATGCTGGAAGAGGCTTCGATGGATGCGGCCCGGCGCTTTGCCGTGCATTATCTTCGAAAACACGACCGTCATGGACACTTCGCGATCTACACGCCCTGCAATCAGGCGAACGAAGCGATCTACGTGCACTCCAAGGTCATGATTGTCGATGACCGCCTTCTTCGCATTGGCTCGAGCAACCTCAACAATCGTTCCATGGGTTTCGATACGGAATGCGACGTGGTCATCGATGCCCAGGTGAATGCGCGTGCTGGACGGGACAGCAGGGCCATCACGGCACGGATAAGGGATTTGCGCACACGTCTCATGGCAGAGCATCTTGGCGTTACACCTGAAGAGCTCGATGACACCTTCAGGGACAAGGGCCGCCTGCTGGCAACCATTGAAAGTTTGCGTGCGTCCAGTGGTCGGCGACTTGCCCATCTGGACGTGCCTGAACCGGAAGACGAGAACCTGCTTGTCGAATTGCAGTTGGGTGATCCGGAACGGCCACAGAAGCCCAAACGTCTGGCCAAGCACCACCTGTTGCGCCAGCTTGGACTGGATTGACTCGTTACTGCCTGCGGAGCAAGGCCTCCCAGGATTCGAGCACCTCGCGGAAAAGTTCGGTTTCCAGTTCCAGGGGGGCCGATGTGCTGAAAAGCGGTTCGATCTGCACACGCTCGGCTGTCAGGCGCAAGGAATGCGCATTCCCCGTGATCTCGGAATCACCCTCCCCCTGCTGCTTCAGGACTTGCAATCGCTGCTGGATTTCCTGGCAGAGGCCGGTTGCCCCCTGAAGGTCCTCTTCAAGGAAATTCTTCAGCAGGTTCAACTCGATGGGAAGTGAAGCTCGCGCCACTCCCTCGCTGTCCAGATAATAGTTCACGAATTCAAAGCCCCTTCCTGAGTCCTTATCGTTATCATTGATAGAGTGGATAGGCGGTATTGATGCGGGTCTCGCCCTCGACCTCAATCTCATAGCCTTGCACGCGAAAGCCAGCGCCACTGGCACCTTCCCAGCGCTGTCCACCACCACTCCCCTCATAGGCAGACAGGATCAGGCGCACTACTTCGCCTTGGTCCAATCTGTCCGGAAAGAACGAGGAGAACTTCTCTTTCCAGCTTCCATTGTCCCGTACTTCGATCCTGGCGGTATAAACACCGGCAGTGTTGGCTGGATCCAGGATTTGTTTCACGCGTGCCGTATCCGGGTCCTTGCCCTGGAACCGCGCGTGGTAGCCGACCGGCTTGCCGCGGCTGTTGATTTCTCCACAGAAGATATGAACGAGGTTCAGACTTGGCTCTGTCTGCGACCAGTAAGGCTGGGCACTGGAACAGTCCACGGGCTCCATGGCCGATCCGGCCTGGGGAAGGACTGAGGCAAGAAAAAGCGTAATGGCCAGCAAGTTACCAGCCGACACCAGCCTTAGAAATGAACATGACATGCTTGTTTGCCACTCATTCTCTGAGGATCAGGTCAGTCACGTTCCTGGAGGAGGCCTGCTTGTTCATGACAAAACCAACAGGCCTCCTAGTTCAAAAAGGCAACCTCAGTGACGGGCAACCCCATTGCCGGCTGCTCGACCATTCATGGAACCGGCCCCGTTCAGAGCATTGATCTCGTCCTTGATCTTGAGTTTTTCGCGTTTCAATTCATGGATGCGCACTTCATCGGGATCAGGTCTCAGCTGCTCCCGCTCGATGGTCTTCTCAAGCTGAGCATGCTTATCCTGTAACGCCTCGATGTGTGACAGCGTCGACATGGGCCAGTCTCCTTCCATGAAATGACGGTGGGCTCAAAAGCGCATTTCCCCGTTCCGGGCAACTACGTTACACCCTATGATGTGGTCAAACTGTCGCTCAGTGCAATATTGGGAATTCATGACAAAAACCTTTCGGCTCATCGTGGGCATTACCGGGGCAAGCGGCGCCATCTACGGCATCCGCCTGCTGCAGGCGCTAAAGGAGCTTCCCGTTGAGAGTCACCTGGTCATTTCACGCTCTGCCGAAATGACCATTGGCTATGAAACAGACTTCAAGCTGAGGGATGTTCAGGACCTTGCCGATCAGGTTTATGCCTTCCCCGATGTCGGAGCTGCCGTTTCAAGCGGTTCCTTTCAGACCGAGGGCATGATCATTGCCCCCTGTTCCATCCGCAGCATGTCGGAGATCGCAACGGGCGTGACCTCCAACCTTCTGACACGCTCGGCAGACGTGGTTCTGAAGGAACGCCGGAAACTGGTGTTGATGCTGCGTGAAACCCCGCTTCACAGCGGACACCTGCGCAACCTGCTGGCGCTCTCCGAAATGGGGGCCGTGATCGCTCCGCCAGTACCCGCCTTTTATCACAACCCGCAAAGCCTGGACGATATCATCAACCAGTCCGTTGGCCGTGCCCTGGATGTTTTCGGCCTGGAGAGCCCGCTTGTGCATCGCTGGGGCGAAGCTGACGGTGATACCAGGCAGATACGGGGCGGACGACGTCGACAGGAGTCCTGACCTGGCGTCCGCATTGGAATAATCCGGGCCCGTCTTGCGTTCCATCATACTTAAGATGAAAGACAGGTTTGTGAGTGCACCTCTTTCCAAGCAGCGCAGGCTTCCTCGTTTCTGGCCACATGTGTAGAAAGATCGGGTCCGGGTCCTGCAATGTCTGGGACATCTGCGCCGGAAGTGTTGCCATCGGGCGGGGAGTGTGCCCTTGAGTGTTGCGGAACGGCTCGAACGCTATCGCGTAAGGCTTTTCGGCTATGCCTTCAGCCTGACGGGGGATCGTGAGGAAGCCGACGATCTGTTTCAGGAGTGTGCGCTCAGAGCCCTGGCGGCAAAGTCGGTGCCCGAGAACGAGCAGGCCTGTCGAGCCTGGCTGTTCCGCGTGCTTAGGAATGCCTGGATTGACCGGACACGGAGGAGGCGTACAGCCGGCGCCGTCCTGTATGACGAAGAGACAAGAGAACCAAAGGAAGACGCGCAGTGGGATTTTGACCGAACTCTGATCGACACCATTGCCATCCAGCAGGCCATGCAGAAACTGTCCATTAACTATCGTGAAATTATATCGCTCGTTGATCTGGCTGGCTTCTCTTATGCAGAAGTCGCGGAACTTCTTGAAATTCCGACAGGAACCGTCATGAGCCGACTTTCCAGGGCCAGAAAGGCCCTGCTATCCCAAATTACCTCGGCCCAATCCTGCAAGTGAACGCATCATGTCTGAACAGAATTACACATGGGAACAGCTGAATGCCTACGTCGATGGAGAACTCCCTCCCGAGACGGCAGCACGACTCGCAGCGTCAGCGGCGGAGAACGTGGAGCTTGCAAAGACCATAGCCGCGCTCAGCGAATTGAAGGCTGCAAGCCACCGGGCTCTGGATTTCGAAGACGACGATACGCCGGCCCTTCCCCACCCACCTGCCGGTCACCGGCGAGCAACCGGATGGAAACGGCCCTGTGCACTGGCAGCCAGCCTGCTGGCACTGGCCGTCGCCAGCAGTGCTGTCTGGTTTGGGCTGCAGGACAAGGGCGGGGAGAACACCTGGATCACGGCAGCCCAGGAGCAGCACCAGGACTGGATCAACAGCGACAGCAAGGTTCGCGCATCCGAGCAATCCGCGGTGCAGAACATCCTCATGGCCTCCGAAGAGATTGTGGAAGTATCGATAGAAGGTGCGATCGGCTACGCTCCCTCTCTCGCTCCGGCAGGCATGCGCATCACGCGATTTTCCAGTCAGCGTGACGAGTCAGGCGAATTTTTCTTCGTCGGTTATCTGGGACGCAACGGCTGTCAACTCAGCCTCACCGTGACAAAGGCGCCTGAAAGCCAGCCGGTGGCTCTTTCCCTTGAATGGCAGGAGAATGACAAGGCCCTCGCTAGCTGGCGTGTCGAAGACACCGCCTATGCGGCTATCGCACAGGGAATGGACCGACAGCGTTTCCAGCAGCTTACGGCCCACCTCGAGACAGCCACCCGGGAAGCCGACGCGCAACAGCGGGAAACCCGGATGGCGGAAGCGACACGCAACAGTGACCGCCCCTGCCTGAGCTGATGCGCTGGCATCAATGGTTGGGTTCCGGCTCAAGGCCCGCAGGAATGTGGAGCCTTGTGGAAAGCCGGGCCTGACAGGAAAATGGTCGCACCCGACACAAGGCGCGGAATAAAAGCCAGGGCTCGAACGTTTACTCCTGATAGTGCCACTTCTCGTCGATCGAGACTGAGGCATGAATAAACCTGCCGGCCTTCATGAGGTTGGCGTCAAGCGCGAGAGAGCGCAGAGGGAGGAAACGCAAAATGGAATCCGCAAGAATTCACCGGAGACATTTCCTGATTGGCTCAGCTGGCACGGCCGGCGCTATCGCGGCAGCTGGCGTGACGGGGGCCAGTTTCCCGGCATTCGCTGACGAGATGGAGTTGCCCGACTATGTCAGTTGGAAAGATGCCGACAAGCTGATCATGCACACCGAGCAAACCCTGGAGATGAAGAGGGGCGCCGGTGGCACCAGTGTCATTACGCCAAACGATGAAGTCTATATCCGTAACAACCTGCCCGCTCCCGACGACTCTGTCGTGGCCGACCGGGATGCCTGGGAAGTCTCGATCGAAGGCGTGAACAACCCACGCACCTTGACCGTAGGGGACCTGAAAAACATCGGCATCGAGACCGTGGCCACGGTCCTGCAGTGTTCCGGCAACGGGCGAGGCTTCTATGACCACGAAACAAGTGGTTCGCAATGGCTCACCGGTGCAGCAGGCTGTGTGCTCTGGAGCGGCGCCCCCATGCGCAAGGTGGTCGAGGAGCTTGGCGGGATAGCCGATGGCGGCGTCTTCATGACCTCCACTGGCGGCGAGGAACTGCCCGACGGCGTCGACGAGAAGTCCATCATCGTCGAGCGCTCGGTCCCAAAGGAAGCCATGGAAAATGCCATCCTGGCCTGGGAGATGAACGGCGACGAGATGCCATTGGCACACGGCGGTCCGCTGCGCATGATCGTGCCCGGGTATTACGGCATCAACAATGTGAAGTACGTCAAGCGCGTCGCCTTCACCGAACAGGAAACTGACGCCAATATCCAGGCTTCCGGCTATCGCGTGCGCCCGGTCGGTGTTGATGGAGCTCCAGATCAGCCTTCCATGTGGGAGATGCAGGTCAAATCCTGGGTCACTCACCCTCTCAAGGACAGCGACAGCGGCCGCGTCCAGATCTATGGCGTGGCCTTCGGTGGCATGAACCCCGTCGACAAGGTCGAGGTCTCGCTTGACGGTGGCGACAGCTGGCAGGAAGCAAGCTTCATCGGTCCCGATCTGGGGCGCTATGCCTGGCGTCCGTTCCTGCTGACCGCGGATCTGGACCCCGGTGATTATGTAATCACCAGCCGTGCCACGGATTCGCAAGGCAATGTCCAGCCTCAGTCCACGGAACCCAACCATCGTGGTTACGACTACAATGGCTGGGACCGTCTGGCCGTGGAGGTTACGGTCGTATAAACTTATCCGGTAAAGGGGCTCCGTCCGACAGGCTACGGACGGGGCCCCTTTCTATCTGATCAACCACATTATTCCAGAGGAACGTTCCATGCCGCAGAGTACGCGGACCAGAGGAGTCTGCCTTGCCATCTCATTGCTGTTGCCCCTGACTGGACTGGCGGCCGCCCCGGTCATGGCCGGAGAAGACAAGGCCCACGAACAGGGGCGCCAGCTTTTTCTCGAGGGCGCCCAGCCCACCTGCGGAACCTGTCATGCCCTTGAGGACGCCGGAACAAGCGGTGCAATCGGACCGAACCTGGATAACCTGCAACCGACCGAGAAAGCCGTGCGCTCAGCCGTCCGTGATGGCGTCGGCGTCATGCCGCCCTTTGGCGACAGCCTCAGCGACGAGGAAATCGAGGCCATCGCAAAATACGTCGTTTCCGTCACTCAGGACTGAAGATAGTCGGTATAGGCCTGCAGGAGTCTATCCGCCAGCTTGCTTCTCTCGTCCGAAGGCGCGGGATTCACAGAGGCGAAAAGTACATCCAGACTGGCGGCCGCACAGGCCGCCTTTTCCTTATCCGTAAAGCCCGACTTTTTGCCGTCAAACTCCATGGCATCCTGAAGGAACGACTGCTGAAGGCGTTCAGCCTCCAATTCCTGCTGCTTGATAGCCTCACGCAAGCTGGCGCAATCCACGCACTGAAGTACTTCAGGACGCTTCATCCAGCGTCGAACCTGGCGTAGTGGCCGGACCACATGCTCCTGCCAGGGTGAAATGACCTGCCAGAGATCTTCCAGCTCCGCCGCCTGCAGTGTCTTTCCATGGCCTGCAACATAGAAGCAGAAAAGCACCAGATTGACGTCCTGACCGTGGTCATCCTGCAGCTCCAGACAAGCCTGTGCCACGCTGGGCCGCTCATAGAAGGCCAGTGAGAAATCCCAGAAGGACAGCCCTTCCCTGTCCAAGCTGCTTCCCTTAGTCACCCAGACAGATTCCCAGTCCACGCGCCGCATTGACCAGGGCTCCCTTCGGATCCACACGGTGCGGCTGGTCAATGATCTGATCCAGCGGAACAGCGTTCACGGAACGCCCTTCCCAGGCCACCATCACGCCCCCCTGCCCCTGGGCAATCAGATCCACGGCATGGACACCGAAGATAGAGGCGATCAGGCGATCCCGTGCAATCGGCGTCCCGCCCCTCTGGACATGTCCCAGCACGGTGACGCGAACTTCAGCTCCGGTCATCTGGCCCAGGCGCTCGCCCACATAGTGGCCGATGCCTCCATACTGGACCTTGCCGGCTTCCGTGGTCCGTCCCACGGGCTGTCCGTCCTCGCGGCGCACTGCTTCCGCGACGACCACCAGGGCGAAGTTGCGGTCCTGGTGCCGCAAGGCTTCGATCTTGCGGGACAGGCTTTCTGCAGACCAGGGGATTTCCGGGATCAGTATGATGTCCGCCCCACCTGCAATTCCGGCACTCAAGGCTATATGGCCGGCGTCGCGGCCCATGACCTCAAGCACCATGATGCGATCGTGGCTGGCAGCGGTTGGCTGCAGGTGATCCAGTGCGTCGGTCGCCACCTCCACCGCGGTCGAATAGCCCACCGCAACCTCTGTGCGCGCGACATCATTGTCGATCGTCTTTGGAATGCCGATAAGCGGCAGCTGTGCCTTTCGACAGAGGCGTTCCAGGATGGCCAGACTGCCATCGCCCCCGATCCCGATCAGCGCATCGATTCCCAGTTCTTGCAGACCTTCGACGATTTCATCGGAGCGATCGACCACAGATCCGTCTGGCAACGGAAACGCAAAGGGATCGCCCTTGTTCGTCGTTCCCAGTACCGTACCCGCCCGGCGCAGCAGGGTGCCGTCAAAGCGCGACAGGTCCAGGGTCTCGGCCTCCACGGGGCGGCTGAGCAGTCCTGCGGTTCCCTTGTGGATGCCGACGACATGCCAGCCATGATCCTCGACAGCACGCTGAACAACCGCACGAATCACGGCATTCAATCCGGCACAGTCCCCACCGCTGGTCAGGACGCCGATTCGCTTGATGTCTGCCATGAGCCAACCCCTGATTCTTCCGGGACGTATGTTTCAGCCTTGAGAAAAACGGAACCCTGTTAGGATTGCAAGCAGGCTTCACGTGACGGCAGGATCACCTGTATAGTGCCCGCCAATTCAGTATCCATGAAAGACAGCTCCTTCCAAGATGGACAAGACCTACAACGAGAGTGAAGAGACTCCCACACAGCTGCGTGAACGGCTCGAGGCGCTGCGCATGGAACACCGTGACCTGGATGACGCCATCCAGCGAATGGTCGAGAATCCACCTTACGACCAATTGAAGATGCAGCGTCTCAAGAAGCGGAAGTTGACGCTGAAAGACAGGATCTCCGACATTGAAGACCGTCTGATCCCGGACATCATCGCCTGAGCCAGGACAGGTCCCCGCTCAACCGTTCTCCAGCCGCTCCTGCTTCTTGCGCTTGCGTTCGTACATCTGGTCATCCGCATTGCGCAGGGCCTCTTCCACCTGTTCACGGCCATCGAAACGATAGACGCCCCACGAGGCCGAAACCGGTATCTCATGCCCTTCCCAATAAAGAGGCGTGCGGGACAAGAGTTCCGCCAGTTCGCTGGCCTTGCGCTCGGCACTCTCCAGATCGGCCTGCACCAGGATGGCACCGAACTCGTCTCCGCCCAGACGAGCCAGGATGTCCGACCCCCGCAGGTTCCGGCGCAGAAGCTCCGCCACATGCAACAGCACGGCATCTCCGGCAGCATGGCCATGACTGTCGTTGATGCGCTTCATGCCATCCAGATCCAGATAGATCAGGCTGCTGGGCATGCCGTAACGCTCGGAAAACGAGATGTAACGGTCCAGTTCCCGCACGAAGGCCCGCCGGTTGATCAGAGGGACGAGTGTGTCCTCGTCCGACAGCTGCTCGAGATACTCGATCCTGCCCTGCGCACGATCCAATTCCTGATGCAGGCGCGAAACTTCGGAGAAAAGCTCCTGCAAGGCATGCCGGACCTTGGGGGTCAATTCGCTTTCGGACAGACCACAGAAAGTCGTCACATCGGCGATGGAATCAAAGCCGGGACTGCGTCCGGTTTGGCTCGCGTCCTTCTTTTCTCCCGTCCGAACCCTTTCCGTCCTGACGGGTGGCGTTGTTCCAGTTATTTTCATGAAAATTCCGTACTCAAGCCTGCTGGAGGCAGGATCATCTGACATCCTGCTCCGGGAATCTCCGCTGTCTGTTCATATCCACCCCGATAGCAGTTCTTTTACATATTTTTTGTTAAAAGGTCCATGCGGCAACTTGAACCTCTGAATGCTTGTTTCACCAGAAGCTTGACGGAATAATGCGCCGGCCCTGGATCATTCACCAGGGGCAACAGGAAATCCGGCGTCCACACGCGGACGCCCGCCCGTATGCAACAAGGGGAAGCACGAACATGGGCCAGCAGCCTCTGGTGGGCGTCATCATGGGCAGCCAGTCCGACTGGCAGACCATGAGACACGCCGCGGACATTCTTGATGAGCTTCAGGTGGCACACGAAACACGCATCGTTTCGGCACACCGCACGCCCGAGCGCCTTTTTGACTATGCCCGAAACGCACGCGAGCGCGGCCTGAAGGTGATCATCGCCGGAGCCGGGGGGGCTGCCCATCTGCCGGGGATGGTTGCCAGTCTGACCAGCCTGCCGGTCCTGGGCGTTCCCGTGGAAAGCAAGGCCCTGCAGGGTATGGACAGCCTGCTGTCCATCGCCCAGATGCCGGGTGGCGTCCCCGTCGGCACCCTGGCCATCGGCAATTCCGGGGCCCGGAATGCCGGCCTGCTGGCGGCTTCGATCCTTTCCCTGTCCGACGCCGGGCTTGCCGAGCGGCTGGACAGTTACCGCAGCAAACAAAGCGACAGCGTTGCCGAAAGGCCTTCAGACCATGACTAAGCCCAAGCACGAAACCCTGCCCCCCGGCTCCGTGATCGGCATCCTGGGTGGTGGCCAACTGGGTCGCATGACGGCCCTGGCTGCAGCGCGTCTGGGCTATCGCAGTCACATTTTCTGTCCAGGTGACGACGAGCCAGCCTGCCAGGTGACCTCGCTCTCCACCCAGGCGGCCTATGACGACGAGCAGGCTCTGGCCGCCTTCGCTGATGCCGTTGACGTGGTCACCTTCGAGTTCGAGAACGTGCCCTCCCGGACAGCGGAGATCCTGGCCGAACGTGTCTCTGTCCACCCCGGCCCGCACATCCTTCACATCTGCCAGAACCGACTGCGTGAGAAGGACTTCCTGGCGTCGATACAGATTCCCACCACCCGCTATACCGAAGTGGCAGGCCCCGAGGCCGTGCAGCGGGCGCTGCGCGATCTCGGCGCACCGGTCATTTTGAAGAGTTGCGATTTCGGCTACGACGGCAAGGGGCAGGTCCTGCTGCGCAACGAGGGCGAAGCGGCCGAGGCCTGGGAGGAAATGCGCCGGCATGCCCCCCAAAGCAATGGCGTCATGGAAGGCTTTGTCGATTTCACCTGCGAGATTTCCGTGATTGCCGCACGCGGGCGTGACGGTACCCTGACCACCTATCCCGCTGTGGAGAATCAGCACCGCGAGCGCATCCTGGACCAGACGCTTGTGCCGGCACGCATCCCCACGGACGTCGCCGACAAGGCTGAAGTCCTGGCGCGCCACATCGCCGAAGAAATGAACCTGGTCGGCCTGATCGCGGTGGAGATGTTCGTCACCCAGGACAACCGTGTCCTGGTCAACGAGATGGCGCCGCGTCCACACAACTCGGGGCACTGGTCAATGGACGCCTGCTACACACCGCAGTTCGAGCAGTTGGTCCGTGCCGTCACTGGCCTGCCGCTCGGCTCCACCGAGCGGCATTCCGATGCCGTCATGCGCAACCTGATCGGCGCGCAGAGCGAAGACTGGTACGAGATTCTCCAGGATCCCACGGCCCGCCTGCACCTTTACGGCAAGGCCGAGGCCCGTCCCGGCCGCAAGATGGGTCACGTCAACAAGCTGATCCCGCGGCGATGAACAGGGGCCGGTGCCCGGCCCGCCCCCTGTTCATCTTATGAGCGAAGAAATCAGTAGCGGTACGATTCGTTCTTATACGGTCCATTGAGCGGGACGCCGATGTATTCGGCCTGTTCCTTGGAGAGCTCGGAGAGGTGGGCGCCGATCTTGTCGAGATGCAGCTTGGCGACCTTCTCGTCCAGGTGCTTGGG
>NZ_ATVH01000004.1 GCF_000420625.1 Fodinicurvata sediminis DSM 21159
TACAACTCGGCAACCGAACGCCCACAGGACCACCCAACGCGAGCTTCTTTACCCTTGGCATCCCTGGGCGGGCCATCAAGTCCATATTCATAAAGTGATCGATAAGAATGATGCAACGGTCTTCCGCTGCAGTCTTTCGGGCCGGGCATCCGATCGGTGGTTGGAAGTTCCTGCGTGGATGTTTGATCGAGTTTCCAGCGCGCGCTGGCAGATCACGGCTGCACCGTATGTCGAGTTTGCTGCGCTTGGCGCCTTGGCGGTCCTGCTTCGGGACACGAGTACCACATCACAAATGCAGGAGATGGGCGCAATATTGAACTCTCACGAGGCGAATCGGGGAGATATCCATGCCGCGCCCATCCACGAAAGACCAGTTCGACCTGTTCTCAAAGCCGAACGATGCCAAGATGGTGGCGACACCGCAATGGCAGGCGCTGCCGGCGGAGACACGGCGGTCAGTGACGACGCTTATGGTGAGCCTGATCCTCGCTCACATCGACGGCGAGCGCACTCCCGGACAGGAGGAAACGCGTCATGATGCATGAGAAGATTATGACGCACCATCTGGAGCGCAAGGCGATCTTGTATGTACGGCAGTCGTCCGCCCATCAGGTGCTGCACAATCGCGAGAGCGGCACACTGCAATATGCCATGCGCGACCGCCTGACGGCACTCGGCTGGTCTCGCATCGAGACGATCGATGACGATCTCGGCCGTTCTGCCGCCGCCGGCGTCGCACGCGCGGGCTTTGACCGAATGGTCGCCGAAGTCTGCCTCGGCAAGATCGGGGCGGTGGCAGCGCGCGAGGTATCGCGCTTTGCCCGTAACAGCCGCGACTGGCAGCAGCTCATCGAGATGTGCCGCGTCGTCGACACTGTGCTGATCGACCAGGAGACGGTTTACGCGCCACGTCAGGGCAATGACCGATTGCTGCTGGGGCTCAAGGGAAGCCTCAACGAATATGAACTCGATCTACTACGCCAGCGTTCGCTCTCGGCCCGCTACGAGAAGGCCCGCCGGGGTGAACTTGTCGTTGCAGCCCCAGTCGGCTTTGTGAAGGTCGGGGACCGGCTCGAGAAGGATCCCGACCGCCGCGTGCAGGAGGCGATCATCCTGGTGTTCGACAAGGTTGCTGAATTCGGCAGCGCCCGGCAGGCCTTGATGTGGTTCCTCGAACATGGACTGGATCTGCCAGCAAAACGCAATAATGGCGAGGTGATCTGGCGCAGGCCGAGCTACGCAACCATCCATCGGATGATCGGGAATCCGATCTACGGTGGCGCTTATGCCTATGGTAAAACTCGTACTGCACCGGGGTTTGGTCCGTCACCCGCTCACACAGGTGTTCGACGCAAGGCGCGCGAAGAATGGCTGGCACTGATCCCGGATGCCCATGAAGGTTATGTCAGCTGGGAAAGGGCAGAGACAATCCGAAAGATGGTGAGCGACAATGTATCCACAAGCCGACATCATGGAGCGCCCAAGCATGGCGACGCGCTGCTCGCCGGGCTTGTTCGTTGCCGGCGCTGTGGCCGTAAGCTCACGGTGCGTTACACGGGTACCAAGCACAACATCCCGCGCTATTCCTGCTGGCGGGGGCTGCTCGACAATGGCGAACCGCGCTGCATCGCTTTCGGTGGGCTGCGCGTCGATGATGCGATTGAGCAAGCACTCCTGTGTGTCGTCGAGCCTGGCGCGGTAGCTGCCGCTGCCGAGGCCGAAACACAGGCAGTCAGTCGCCGCGATCAGGTCCGGGATTCCCTCAGCCGCGATCTGGAGGCTGCCCGCTACGCCGCCGAGCGGGCTTTCCGGCAATATGACGCGGCCGATCCCGAGAACCGGTTGGTTGCGGCAGAACTGGAGATGCGATGGAACCGTGCCCTCGCGCATGTAGGCGAGATCGAGGGCAAGATCGCCGCACACGACAACGCCACGCCAGGACCATCACCCGTATTGGCAACGGATATCACGGCACTGGCTACAAACCTCTGGACTGTCTGGTCGGCACCGACGACGGATGCCAGGCTCAAGAAGCGCATCGTGCGCAGCGTCATTCAGGAGGTGGTCGCCGACATCGACGATGAAGCCTCCGAGATCGTCCTGTTGATCCATTGGGTTGGCGGCGCCCATACAGAACTGCGCCTGCCGAAGCGGCGCCGTGGACAGCGCAACAGCACCGCCGACGACATTATCGCAGCCATCCGGCAGCTGGTGCTGATCGCCGGCGACGATCTGATCGCCGGCATTCTCAACCGCAACGGCCTGGTGACCGGGCACGGAAATCGCTGGACACGCGAGCGGGTCACGGCACACAGGTCCCATCACAAAATCCCGGTTTTCCGGTCGGCGCCGGACGGGAACGATCCATGGCTAAACCTGAACAAGGCGGCGCGCCTGCTCGGCGTTGCACCGAAGACCCTCAGACTTGCCGCCGAAGCCGGCGAGATAAAGGGGGTCCACCCCTTGCCGGATGGTCCATGGATCTTCAACCGATCGGAACTTGGAAAACCGCAAGCCCAGCAGATCGTTTGCCGGGCCCGGAAGAACCCAAAGTACCCCACGGGATCGCATCCCGATCAGCAAACCCTATTCCCTGCAAAAACATAGAGAGATGGGTGTTATGAAACAGGATTGTAATCCTGTCGCCATGCTTCACATTTTGACTGTGCATCAGCAAGGCTCAAAAACCAATAGACGTTCAGGCACTCCTCCCGCACTCGACCGTTGAAGGACTCCGAGAAGGCATTGTCCGTTGGCTTGCCAGGGCGCGAATAGTCCAGTTCAACGCCCTTCATGTAGGCCCAGAGGTCGAGGTCCTTGCTGAAAAACTCCGGGCCATTGTCAACCCGTATGCTTCGGGGCACACCATAGATGGCCGTGACCCGCTCCAGGGTCGCAACGACATCCGAGCCCCGATAATTCTGGCGCACATCAATGGCCGGGCAGAGGCGCGTGAAGGCATCGACGATGGTCAGCACCCGCAAACGCCGTCCGTCGAAAAGCTGATCGGACATGAAGTCCATCGCCCAGACCTCGTTGGCACTGCCTATAGGCTGACGCTGGGGGCGGAGTTTGGCTGATACCTTTCTCTTGGGGGTCTTGTTGCGCAACTGAAGCCCTTCCTCCCGGTAAAGCCGGTACACCCGTTTGACATTCACCTGCCAGCCTTCCCGCCGGAGCAGGACATGAACCCGACGATAGCCATAGCGCACCCGCGTTTCGGTGATCTCGCGAATGCGCTTTCTCAAACAAGCCTGCGAAGGACGCCGCGATCGGTAGTGGTAGGTGGAGCGGTCCGTGTCCAGGACCGCACAGGCCCGCCGGATGCTCACTTGCCAGGCCGTGCACATCCAATCCACCAATCTGCGCCGCTGCGCAGGCTTCAAAGCTTTTTTCGCACCACCTCCTGCAGCATCTCCCGGTCCAGGCTCAAATCCGCAACAAGGCGCTTCAGCCGCTGGTTTTCCTCCTCCAGCTGTTTCATGCGCTTCATCTCAGACGGCATCAAGCCGCCATACTTCTTGCGCCAGCGATAATAGGTCTGCACTGAAATCCCCGCCTTGCGGCAAACCTCATCAACGGGCACGCCCTCTTCAGCCTGCCGCAGAATAAAGGCGATCTGCTGATCGCTGAACTTCGACCGTTTCATCAACTATCTCCCCGGTTCATTCCAAAAGCCTAAACCGAGACTTCTCTCACTCCAAACGGTCCAATTTTCAGGAGGCAGGTCACAGGGCTTCGAGCACCGTCTTCCCCTCCAAGCTAGGAGATTATGCAGAAATTGCCAAACAACCAAGGGGCTGGTGCTATAGCGTATGAAGATCTCTTGCAGGTCAGGTATGGGATTTCCCGCCGCATCCAGTTGCCATGCCGGGAAGCGATAGTCACCACCATCAGGATGGCGAAGCGCGAGCACAATTCCCTGCTTTCTGAGCTCTTCCACCTCTATGCTCGAGACACCCAGAAGCTGCGCGAACTCCTCGGTGGGAAGCATGCCGTCCATAGCTATAAGTTTCGTAACAAGTTCTCGGCCCCTCTCTCTCGCCCTTTCCATTGCAGTGGCCAATTCCGGGGATATCTCGTAGCGATCACCTTCACTCATACCGGCTTTCCTGTATAGCTCAACGCATGTTCCCCATGCGTTACATGCAGCCAATGGAAATTGTATGGCGGCTCATTGTCCAGAGGAAGATAGTTCACGTACCAGATTATCCGGGTTCCTGGATCAGCACAGATGCCCGGAACACCTCAATATCCCGCAATAGGATGGTGGGCACCAACACATTTTCATGAGTAGGGATTATCAAAGGTCCTGGAGTGCATCATCAAGCGCCTTTGAAGCGCCAATCGAGCGTGCATGGGCTGAGTAATCCGCAATAGAACGTTCATCACGGTGGCCCAACATCAGGGAGGCGTCGGGAAGAAGCTCTGGGGCCTCTTCCGATACGCTGGTCGCGTATACAGTCCGGACGAAATGGGGTGATATGCTTTTTCCCAGAAGTGAGACAGTCAATCCAGTCACGATCTTCGCGAACTGGGTTTGTGAGAGCGGTTGACCGGTCTTTCCAGACAGCCATAGGGCTTGTTCCTGGTGTCCCCAGGAAAGTAGTGGACGATAGGTCTCAAGGTACTGTCTCAATGGGCCTTCGAGAGCGTGAGGCCAGTTCGAGATTTTGTCGTGATGGGTCTTATGCTGCTGGACACGTAGCTGTGTTTTGTCATCACCGACCAAGACGTTCTTTCCGAGTTCCAGACTGTGAAAATCCAAGGCACGATCCGGCCTGAAAGTCAGTAAGGCTAGGATCAGGGCGTTGCGGTATCTGGATGCGGTCTGCCGGCTGACCGGCAGGGTGTCGACAGTTGCAAGATGCTCCAGGGCAGCCGCGCGAAGCTGGCCTAGCGGGACCAATTTCTCCTGCCGGCTGCGAGGGTGAGCCCGGCGTTTCAGCCACGCAATTTCGCCGGCCAGCCACTCGGGATCAGGATGAAGCTCGAGTATGAGCAGCCCCCGGTGAATTTCTTCAAGGTATGTCAGGATAGATTTGGGCGATTGATGTGCCAGGTCAGCGATGCATTCTTGAATGCTGGCTCTGGAAATATGACTCACATGCCGAGATTTCACACAACTTGCTAGCAATCCGAGACCGCGTGCGACGCGATTCCTGTATGCAACGGACCATTCACGAGGTGGCTTTCCCCTTCCTTGAACAGCTGTTTCATCCTGCTCGAGCAATCCGCGCAGAGATTGGGAAGTATTGGTTTTGAAGACATTATGCCAGTGTATTTGCCAGCTCTCCGGCCAGTCCTCAACCTTCAGCGATTTGCGTTTGCTTGCCGAACAGCAGGATTTGGGTTTGTGCGGCTTCCTGGTTAAGCGCTGCCGTTCCATGCGATTGCCATCGATGATATCTTGGAAAACTTCATCCTGATACAGGGCACTTAGGCCATGTGCTGCGAGCTCTCGATAGGTAAGGGCAGTCGTAGCCGTGTAATACTCCTCAAGGGCCTCAACATAGGCATGCCAGGATTGCCGGTTCGGTGGTCCGGATAACCATGCATCATTGCCATGTTGAGAGCACATAAGCTGAAAGAGCTTCCCCAGGGCGCCTGCGACGCGAGTTTTATAGGACTCGCTCCAGCCTATGATCTGGGCAGATGACTGGAACCTCTGCTGAAGGGTATCGGGCCAGGACCTAATGGGAAGGCTGGCCAGTCTGACGGTTGGTCCTTTGCGTGGGGTTTTTGTTACCTGTCTGGTCATTGCTTGCTCTCCTTATCGAGCATTTCCTGACCGCTGCAAGCGCCCATGTTCTTCGGCCATGCGCGTCGTGATGCGGTCCAGATCTTCAGCGGACCACCGTTGCTGCATTTCCGCATAGAGCTTGATAACAGCACTGCCGTCAGAGTGCCCTAGTAGAGCGCGGGCTAGGTCAAGATTCCGGGATTGTCGTAGGAGCAAGGAAGCCATGAGGTGTCTGAAGAAATGCATGTTCACATGAACACCCACTTGTTTGCGGATCGCCTGCGTCATGGTCTTCGCGATCTTGGAGTAGCTCTTCGGTTGTCCAGGTTTCTGCCCTGGAAAAAGGTAGGGATTGTTTCTATTACCTTGGGCCAACAGCCTTGGTCGGTATTCGCTCATATAAGTTCGCAGGAGTTCAACTTTCCATTCAGACAGCACGACTGCCGCGGGACGGTTCGTTTTTGTTTCCTGTGAGCTATAGGACAGTGTTGCCGTCCCGCCTTTTCCGATCGTGGGCCAGCGGAAGTTTTCCTCGATACTGGTGAATTTCAGTGTGCTTCGGCGTACCGGGAGGCTCATGAGCAGGAGCCCCATAGCGCACGCTTGGGCCTCCAGGGCCATGTTCTGTGTCACCCGACCTGAGTGTTCACGCTCCTGCTCGAGTTCCATCATGCGCCGGCGCGGCCAGGTAATGAGCCGCCGCAGACGTGCTGGATCATCGAACTGGGTCAACTTTTCACGGTTCTGCGGCCGCATAGCACGCAGATCAACTCCTTCCTCGGCCTTCGTCCGCAGGCACTTGAACAAGTGCTTTTCCTCTTCCGAGAGCCCAATCCAGCGTGAGCGGATAGAGCGGAGGTTCTTGATGAGGTTGCCAGCATAACTGCTGTCCCGACCATTCCGATTGAGGGCTTCCTCGGCCGTTGCGGCGGCGCTGGCCGGTGTCGTGATGTTGGCGATGGAGATCAACTCGTCTGGCGAACAACCGTCCGCGCGAACAGCGGTGCTCGCCGCCAAGCGAAGTGTATGGGTCTGTTCGTCCAGAGTGCGCTGCCCTAAGGGATCCTCGATGGAGAGTGCTGTATTGCTCTCTGCAAGCTCTGGGTTTGCTTTCATCAGCACATCCCGAAGTGAGACATCTTGGCTGGAACCAACACCGGTCTGGACACCCCGGGATTTCCGATAGCTCTCGACTTCGTCTCTGAGGGACTTCGGAAAAACTTCCCAGGGCAGCATGTAACCCTGTGTTGATTTCCCGATTTCCAGCGGCACACGCGGCCAATCGGTGACGTCGCGCTGGGCACGTGCCCAGGCATTACGTAACTGCTTGATGAGCTTCTGGCGATTGTGCCTGACATCGCGGCTCTCCCGATAGGACAGATAGTTCTCAGCGATTTGGGTAGTCATAACATCTGGCGTGATGCCCTGAGCGGCGCACCAGCGTACGAAGGGGGAGAGCACCGGCTTTGCCCAACTTCTCTGTAGGCCGGACATTAGATTGGCCCAGTGGCCAGTTAATTGCTCTACCGGTTTGCGATCGAAGGGTATCTCGCTGGCCAGAGCCAGGGCCTTGCGGAGTGACGAAAGCACGTTGGCATATCTCTTATCCGAGACCCCGAACGTGGCGCCAGTCCAGTCCTTGGTCAGAGACTGGATCGTTTTCGGGTGCGTCGACAGGCTGTCCGGATTTCGCCCAGACCAGCGGCAGAATTGGCGTACATCCCGGATCAAGCGCCGGCGCGTGGGGTCGGGTATATCGGCGATCCCGTCCAGGCTCGCCGTCTCCAGGGCGTGCAGGACGGAGGCGAAGGTCGGCGACGTTTCTGTGAGAGTCGGGGTATCGAAAGGCATGGGTGATCTCCGTTCAAATGGCTCTGCGGGAGGCTGTGGGAGCGGCCGTAACGGTCACGTGCGGACAGCGGGTGACAATGCCGGACATGCGGGAAAAGGCATGGGCGTCACCCCGTGCGGGTGGTGCCGGCCTCTTTTCCCGCATTAAAATAAGCCATTGTTTTTCAAGGAAACGTCCATGCGTCTACCGCTGGGGGCAAGACCACCGGGATCTGCAGTGTTTCCGGATAGGAAATCCATCAGATCGTCATGGCCGATCCTGATGACCTGCCCGATACGAGTGGCCGGAAGCCCATGCTGGATCCAGCGTCGGATCGTGCGCTCACTAACCTGGAGAAGCTCGGCCGCCTGCCGGACGGTCAGGTAAGGCGGAGGGGAAGGCAATTGCTCGGACATGGACTTCCATCCTTTGCGTTTATGTTGTGTCCGGTTGCAATTATCCGATGCAGACGGTGCCGGTGAAACCCGGCGCGGATTTTGGGTGCCGGGCGAGAGTGGATTATCGGCCAGGACAGAATGACCCCTATGTCATCTAGATGATCGGCAGGCCCTGAGTCGCGGGAAGTATCTACACCCTGGAGGTCTGATCGGTTCCGCATCGGGGGTGTGGGATCCACCCATCTTCAACGAGCCAGGGCGCTTGCTGGCCGCATCTTCAAGAGACTGAACAACTGTGTGCTGCAGCACGCAGGGCAGGGCGCACGTGCTGCAGCACACAGGTGAACAGGACGTGCATTCCCATCAGTCAATGGAGATAGAAATGAGCAATTTTTATAGTGTGAACGGGCGTCCTGTTGTTATCAAAACGATGTGGATTGATATCGAGGAGGAAGTATTCCTCAGGAGACACGGGCTTGAGAACGAATGGAGCGGACTTCTTTATTCAAGCCCTCACGCGTATAGGCCTTTGCCTCCCCAGGAAATCCTGATCGAGGCTCGTCCAGGTGATCCCGCAGAGGACTTTCCGCCCGCTCCATCCGAGCCGGAGGGTATCTTGGACCCGTTTCACGAAACGGCCCGGCTTGTAACCTCTTGCCTGCCTTCACATTTGCAATCATGTATTGATGTGCAGTGTTCACTGACACTTGAGGATAATGCACTCGAGACCTGGGGGGTGGTGCCATCTCCACACAGGCGGCGTCAGGAAATACTCGACATATTTTCGACTGAGGAAGGTGCGATTTGCCTTGAACAGGCTGCCGAACATTTTCGTCAACGACTCTCTGAGCGGATGCGCCGTTGGATGACCGAGCAGGGTGCGTCCGAAGTCGTGATTAACGGCTGTATACGCCTAGGTTAAAGCATCAAATAAGGTCCCGGCGGTTTCAACTGTCGGGACCTTATAATCCTTCTGCTTGAGGAAGCTATAGGGCATGTGTGGACGGTCTCCGGAAAGCAGAAAGCGATTTTGAAGGTGAGGCGTTCGGGATTATCTCCCTCCAGGGTGATGGATTGAGTGGCCAGCACCGGTGCTTTCCTCTGGAACCCCTCAAGAGACTCACGTAAATGAGCCCTCGCTGATCGCGTCAGCTACACTCAGGACTTCTTCGCCGCGACCCTGACGCAAGGCGTCTTCACCGGTGACCCCTTCCAGTTCCGGGTGTGTCTGTGTCAGAAAGCGATAGGCCGCCCAGTGACCGTTCAGCTTCTCAATGAGCTGAGGCAGCTCTCCAAACGGCTGGCCGTCTTCATCGAGCTGGCGCGGCGGATAGCGGTAGTCCCCCTGGAGCCCACGCAAACCGATAAGACGACCCTTCTTGCGCATCTGATTTACTGTCTCCGGGTTCGTTCCAAGCATTTTTGCGGCATCTTCAAGCGAAAGGGCTCCTTCCTTTTTTAGGATTCCCTCAATACTCGATCTCCAGCGCTCGTGGGCGCGCTCGAACGCTCTTTGAATGGCGGGGGTCGGCGTCACCATCAGAATCCACCTTGATCCAGAATTGCACTGATAAGGTCACACCGGGCTTCATAGTGCTTGTCCGTTTCGTCTTCCTCTTTCACGACCCCGTATTCGCGGACATCATCGGGGGCGATAACGGTCATATCGACTTGGTGGCTCACCATTCCAACCTTCTAGCCTTGAATTCCCAACAACATATGTTCGCTACTTTGCCACAGCGTTAACAAGAAATTCTTTGGAGTCCCTGCAACAATGGTCTCCATAGACCCATCAGTCTGTATTGGCTCCGGCACTATATCTCGAGAAACCTGAACTGTCGCGGTAAGCCTTTTCCGGGATCATGATTATCTGACTTTTCTGATCTGCGAGGACGCAGGAGAAGTTGTAGTTTTTCTGCTGTGTTTGTAGGGATCAGGGGAGGCGTATGACGGAATCCTCTACCAGGTGCCCCTATGTTTACGACCCATTGGATTATCATGAAACATTGAGCCCCCGAATCTGTTGGATGGTGTGGCGATGGGGACCTTGCGGACAACCTTGGGGTATTCAGGAATAGAGTTGAATCGTACCGGGTTTCCCGGAGGCGGTATTTTGAGGGCCACGCGGCCATGTCGGCTTGTTTCGTCATGGCATGGTAGCGTGCCTCGGCTTCGGCTGTGAAGGAAGGAGGGAGGGCCTGGGCGATGAGGCCCTCAGGACCTTCGGTCGCGCCAAGGGTTCTCTGCCCGCAATCGTGACGGATGAGGTCCGAAGCTTTGTGCGCGCGACCTAGTTGGGGCCTGAATCACATGCGATCCGGCTGGTCTTCAGCCGCACAAGGCCCCTCATGAAGCGCGCTCTGGCAAACGGAGCTTGGCATCCTCGCCTTCAGCGAAAGCTCCCGTCTGTTCCAGCACGCGGCGTGCGCCGTCGAGATCGCGCCAGTCGATCGCATGGGTGTATTGCTGCGCATAGTCCAGCATCCGGATCAGCGGCGTGGTGTGGCCATTATTGGATAGCGCCTTCAGCGCCCCTAGATAGTCCGTTCGGTACGATGTCGGGATAATGATGCGCTCTTGCCCGCCTGCGACCAGCTCGGCGTTCATCATGATCCGCGCAGCGCGTCCGTTCCCATCGGCAAAGGGATGCACTTCGCTGACCAGCAGCATCATGAAGACAGCCCTCTGGAACGGCTCACCCAGCCCTTGCAGGAAAGCGAAGCCCTTTTCCAGCGTACCAGTCACGAGATCGGGCGCGACGAAGACAGTGTTCCCGGCCCTGTTTGTCATGGTCTTGAACATGCCCGGATTCTTGTCCGGCCGTGCTTCCATGATCGCCGCATGGCGGCGACGCAGCAGGGTCAGGAATTCATCGACATCCGAAGGCAGCTTACGCATCTCCGCCTGGTCGGAGACGATGCGGTAGGTACCCAGAACATCATGGGCGTCATCCGGGCGCTCCTGCGGGATCACGCCCTTGAAGACGATATCCTCGGCTTCCTTGACGCTGAACTCAGTGCCTTCAATGAAGTTGGAGAAATAAGCCTCGAAGAAAGAGAGGTTGGCATTGGCTTCCCCTGTCCGTTTCGGGGCCGGTCGATCAGTGGGGATGGTCTCGCGCAGCGCCGCAAAGAGAGCTTCGAACAGGTGGACGCGCTCGGGATCGAAAGGTTGACCGGCAGCGCGCGCCTTGCCGACGGCGCCTTTGACGTCAGCATCACGCGTTCCGAGCAATGTGCCGATCAACTCGTTGAACGCCTCAAACTCTTCCTCCAGATCAAGCTGCTGCGCAATCTCGCGCGCCTCGTCGCGAAGACGGTTCAGAGCCGCTTCGCCTTGTCGGCGTAACAACACATCAAGACGGTCCTCGATTTCCTTGCGTGATAATGTCCGCGCCACGCGCTCACCGCGCGCGCGAGATGAGCGCATATTTTCGAGCCAGGCGCGCGCCGGTGACGCCAGACGCGCGCCGCCAATAAACGGCTTGTCGCTCTCAAGCGGTCCCGGCCCTTTCCGCGGGCGAAAGATGAGCCCTGGCAGAACAACATCGCGCTTCTTGTCTGATATTAGACAGACCGAACCATCCGAGGCAGGCTGGTTCTCCAGAGCAGTCCGGTCCGTGATCAGGGCATCCTGATAATAGGATGTGATGAGGTAGTACCAGTTACGCCGAACGAGCCGGTTGGGCTCTTCATCCAGATTGCGAGTGTAGAGCCGCGAGGCGAGCTTCCTAAGCTGCCCGCGTGCCACGGCGGCGGACACGGCCTTGGAAATCGCCGTCTCCGATACAAACACCTCGGGCATGGCATCGATGGAAAATTCGGGCATTAAGCGCACCTCCAACCAGCACAGTATCGAACTTTCGGGGTTTAAGAAAGCCGAGAACGGAAAAAACGGGATTTAATAGACGATCTGCCGGAATTTTAGGGTATTCGGCCGCCCTGCGTCGGCGCTTGCCGAAGTTTCGGGATATAAGAGGCCATTTTCGGAAATAAACGGGATTTACCCCCTGCCCATGCCCCCGAACCGATGCTCAGCGTCAGGTTGTTGTGTAGGCGGCTGAGGCTAGTTCTTCTCTCTCGTTCCTGTGTTGACGGATGCGGCTCCAGGCGGCGCGCTTCTTCTGGCATCATCGCCAGCGACCGCTACAGGCTCAATACCAGCGTCCTCGAAGGCATCAACAACAAGATCAGGGTCATCAAACGCATGGCCTATGGATACCGCGACACAGATTACTTCTTCCTCAAAATACCGCCTCCGGGAAACCCGGTACGGTTCATTGAGTGGCTGGTATCTCTTGTGAGGAAAGATTGCCTCATTGCAATAGGGTTATTGGTTCAATGATTTGCTTGGAATGTCTGCAATACGGCTTTCCAGCCGATCTGGGTAATCTTCAAGGGAAACTCACTTTGAGTCGGAAAGCCCCTGAGCATAAATAATGAAAACTTTATTTTATCTGGGGTCTTGTTAAGCGCGTCTATGACTCAACCT
Organism: Fodinicurvata sediminis DSM 21159; assembly: GCF_000420625.1. Taxonomy (NCBI): domain Bacteria; kingdom Pseudomonadati; phylum Pseudomonadota; class Alphaproteobacteria; order Rhodospirillales; family Rhodovibrionaceae; genus Fodinicurvata; species Fodinicurvata sediminis. Next base: position 12,464 of record NZ_ATVH01000004.1, read on the forward strand.
TTCAATCTAGGAGTAACATTCTTGGAGGCTTAAAATAATGCGAGACACTGAAGCGGAAAGCGAAATGGAAGTCGCTGGAAGCGCCTTGGATATACTTAAGAACTTGGGTAAGGGCAGTGATGTTCAGCTTCCAGAAGAGCTGATGTCCTGCTTGTCTGCACTCGATATCGAGCCACATCATATAATGACATTGGCGTTCGATCCGGCTTATCTGGACAGTGCTATCAACGAGCAGGATGCTGCTGCACTACTAGGGGTGGAAGTTCCGACTTTGCGTCGTTGGCGACAAGTTGGGGATGGCCCGCCCTTCATGCACATCGGGAGGCTAGTGCGTTATCGTCGGGCAGATCTCTTTCAATGGATGCGTGGCTGTCGCATGCGTCATGGGAAAGTGCCTCTTGAGGAAGGTTTGTGAATTTTGATTTGATGCCCTCCTCAAGGTGGAGCGTCTGGCTCTTTTGCATACCATCTTCGATAATGAACGCGCGTTATCTAGGGCAGCCCCTTCATTTAACCGAGCGCCGGGATGTTGTTCTTGTCCCACTCGCTAACCTGCTTGTTCTTCATAGACGCAGAATATTTAATCCAAAGATGGACACGAAGGAGGGGCCATTCACCAAGATTTCATTTTGATGTTCATAAGTAGTGCTTCAGTTGAGCGAGCAAGCATTCCGGCATCAACACCGATAGCAAGAAAATCGATCCCCGCATGAAGCGCGTCTTGCTGCAGAACGGTATCGGCTGTGAGCAATCCCGCCGGCTTACCTGTGGCCTTTATCCTGCTGATCGTTTCAATAACGGTTGCACGCATGCTAGGGTTAGACTGATCCGATCCATAACCGAGGCTTGCAGCTAGGTCGGCCGGCCCGACGAAAAGTGCATCGACGCCAGCGACTGATGCTATCGCCTCCAGGTTATCAAGCGCGGTCTGAGTCTCAATCTGCAAGATCATGCAGATATTTTCTTCGGCATTAGCAAAATATCCCTCCTCGCGCCCGAACCGCGTAGCCCGCGTTAGTGCAGAGACACCTCGCACCCCCTCTGGTGGATAGCGCATGGCTTGGACAGCAGCTTCTGCTTCCGCTCTGTTCTGCACATAGGGAATGAGTAATGTCTGCGCTCCGGCATCGAGAAAGCGTTTGATCAACACGGTATCGTTGGCGGCTGGCCTTACTACGGGGGACACTGAGGGGTAACCGGCCAAGACCTGAAGCTGCGATAAGACTGTGAGCGGATCGCCAGGTGAATGCTCAGTGTCGAGCAGCAGCCAGTCATAGCCGGAGCCAGCTACCACCTCGGTCACGAAGGGAGAGGACAGCGTACTCCAGAGGCCGAACTGGGTTCGGCTTTCGCGAAGTGCCATCTTGAACGCGTTCTTCGGCATGCTACACCTCAATCAAACGAGACTCTGCTGGTGCTGACCCGGGCCATGATCAGCGTGAGTTCCCTCGCCGGAGATAAAGTCAGCCGGCCGCGAAAGAGCGCCCCCATGAATGGAATGTCGATACTTCAGCGCTTCGCTTTGGTCGGCCAGCCAGTTCATTCGCGCGGCGGAGTGGGCCGATACGCCGGACTCCTCACTAACGCCTTTCTGCGACAGCACTCTGTCTATCCAACACGAGCTCTCATTGAAGGGACGCACCGAAGGCCCGTCGACCACGACGTTGCCCGGGGCGGAATGACTGGCAATCGCGTAGGTGATCGTATGGAAAGCTTTGGTACGGTAACCTATGATCTCCCGCGTCGGTACGACCTCTGATTTGGTTGGGGGCATAGTAAGCCTCAGGTCAGTTAAAACGTATAGCGGCGTCAGTGCCTTGCCCGACCCTTGCGAGGTTCGAGCTGACGCGCAAGGCGGAATGTTCTAGTAGTTGCCGAGCCGCGCGGTCGGCCCCTACTTGCCTGCCACGGGTAATGGCCGTCGCCAACTGACGCCAGTCAGCGGCCGACTGTTTTCTGTCCTCAGACGTAAGGAAGCTTATGGAGCGGCCACGAATGAGCTGCCATGTGCTCATTCCAGCCAACCGTTCGTAGAATTCTGGCAAGCGCTGATTGCCGGAATTCTGGACCAAGAATAGCTGTGCGCGCACCGACTCGTTGGCGAAGTCTTGCGGAGTGGCGGAATCGTCGGCAGCGATCCTTTCCAGCCCCTCGACCATCTCCAGGAGTTTGGCCTTGAGTGCCTCTTCCTTCAGCCGTGCGAAACGTCTGGCCGCCACGGCTAGTAGGGCAGCCCGGATCTCGAAAATATGGTCGATATCCTCTTGAGAATATTCGGCAATCCGTGCCCCTGACCTTGGGGTGCGTATCACATAGCCCTGCTCTTCCAGTGCAATCAAGGCTTCGCGGACAGTGGCGCGGCTCACGGCATGCTGCTGCGCGAGGGTTCCTTCCTTCAGCCGGTCGCCGGGCTTGAGACGCCCCATCATGACTTCCTCCAGCAGGAGGTCGGCAAGCTGAGTGGGAAGCGATTTCGCTAACTTCCCTAAGGGAACAATCTCAGTTTTATCTATGTTGTTCTCATCCATGCCTGTCGTCGCCTTATCACCTTTAGCAGTGGCACAGTTAGCCGGAACCCAGCAATGAGCCAAGCACCGCATTAACTTTGTGGAAGAATAAATTTTATATCACAATAGCCTTGATAGATAGTCCTATGCGACACCCCATTAATATTTACTTTTTTCAGGGGGATAGCGCAAGGGCGACTAGTGTCCCGCATATGCTTCGAGTTTCATCTTGTCAGACAATCGGCAACCGATTACCATTTCTATTGATAGCAATGCACACGGAAGGACGAATGGAAATGTCCCAAATCGAGATCATCCCTTTCGGGTTTGCTGCAGGCGCTGAAGTGCGGGGCCTGGATCTTAGCAAACCACTGGAGCCGGCCGATCTGGCCACTATCAAGGCGGCTTGGCTTAAGCATCTGGTGCTGGTGTTTCCGGATCAGGACCTTTCGGCCGAGGACCAGATCGCCTTCTCGCGAAACTTTGGGGAACTTGATCCGCAAGAATCGCAGGCGCCTGAGACGCTACATCCCGACCACCGGGAAATACTGGTTCTGTCTAACAAGGTGGAGAGCGGCAAGAAGTCAGGCACTCACAATTCCGGCCGCAACTGGCACACCGACCTCACCTACACCTCGCGCCCGGCGAAGGGCGCCATCTTGCACTGCAAGGAAAAGCCGTCGGTTGGCGGTGACACTATGTGGGCGAACCTCTATCTGGCCTACGAGACGCTGAATCCGAATATCCAGCAATTGCTGGAAGAGCTGGAAGCGATTCACGATGTGACGCTGATTCGCGGATTGGAGCAGAGGTCGCCCGACGTTATTGCTGAGATGAAACAGCGCAATCCACCGATGATCCATCCAGTCATTCGCCTTCATCCGGAGACGAAGCGAAAATCCTACCTGGTTGGCGAGCGGGTGCGCGGCTTCGTTGGCATGAGTGACGAGGAGAGCCGTCATCTCATCAACATGCTGAACGAGCACGCGACCAAGCCTGAGTTTGTATTCCGCCATCGCTGGCGCCTGGGCGACGTGGTGATGTGGGACAACCGCTGCACAAGCCATGTCGCGCTAGGTGATTTTGATCAAACCCAGCCACGCGTGATGTTTCGCTGCTCCCTGGAAGGGGAGGAAGAAACCGGGCGCCCGTTCGAGCGACCACAAACTGATGATCGGGCTGCAATGGCTCAAGCGGTGGCTGCTGTTTCCTGAGATGGTAAGCAAGAGGTAGATGCGGTGGCCGCGGTACCAGATAGACCTGTCCAGATTTCGGAAACGCCCCAGCGAGGGCTACGATGCCTCCAGCCCATTCGGAGAAGCCATAATCCGTGTCGGAAATTTCACGACTGCTCTCGAAGCTACAGAAGTGCCGAGCAAGAGCGGGCGACAGGGGTCTCTCGGGACGATTTGAAATGACAGTAAACAGTCCCTCGGAAACAGGGTTGCGCCGTCGCAGAGCCCTCGCGGAGACCGAACTGCCTTACCAGTGCATGTCTGAGTCCCATCCAGCTACGCAGGAAGAAGAGGGGGAGGTGCAGCGAGGGCATGACGATTCCCCGTTCGTGCTGGAGCGAGGCAGGGTCGGGCTTGAGTTGATATTCCTGGGAGTGGTCTGGGTGGTGACAGCCGGGCTGCTGTGGCACGGCCTGTCCCTGGATATCTGGCGGGACGAAACCATCGGCGCCGGCGCCTACCCGGTCTTCGCCCTCATCGGGTTGTTGGCCATAACTTCGGTATTGATCGCCAAGGCGCTGGCGGTCCGGGAACTGACGCTTTACGCGCCCTTCCAGCCCGGTTTGCAGGAAGACCTGCGGCTTCGCCAGATCGCCGTCTTCATGGCGCGCAAGTTAGGCATCCGGATTAGCGTGGTCACCAAGGATGGGGAGGGGCGTTTTTCTGCGCTCTGGAAGGGATTGCGTGCTGGCCAACGCGGCGATGCGCTCACCGTTGTTACTTCTGATATGACCAGTCTGCCAAACTTCCATGCTGCCGCCTTCTGCCAAGGGCGAATGGAGCCGGTAGGTGGCCTGTTCTTTGACCCCGATGTTCTCTTGGTGCGTCACGATAGTTCTTGGAAAAAGCCGGTCGATCTGCAGCACGAGGACAGACCAGTGAGGCTGGGCTTTGGTCACCATCAGGATGTCCACCATGCCGTTGACACCTGGCTGGCTCACACCCAAGGACTGGTGTTCCAGCCAAGCTACAGCGCTGATGTTCCGTCCCTGCTCGCCGCGTTGAGAAGAGGGGAGATCGATGCCACCGTGCTCTGCTATTCACAAGCGCGGCTGGCAATTTCCAGTGGGCAGGTGCGCTGTATCGGTATCTTCTCTGAACCGCAATGGAAGCCAGCCGGAACTGAGGAGTTTACGACAGTCTCCGAATGCGGCACGCGGATCGTCTCCGGTCACTGGGCGGCGCTGATGGTTCCGGCAGACATGGCCAGCAGAAAGAAGACTCGCTTGGCTATGGCATTCGCGGAAGCGAACGACGCATTGGTGCTCCCCGATGACTCTGATATGTCAGCCCGCCCTTGGTGTTTCCTCTCACGTGAGGACATGAAGGGCATAGTCGATACACAACAGCACTGCTTTCAACAGATCGGCTTTGAGAAAGGCGCTCGCGACAGCCGGACCGAAGGCAAGACTGTCGGCCTCGTCGTAGCAATTGCCGGGCTCGCGATCTTTCCCGTCGCGATGTTGGAATTGGGTTTTGTCGTGTCTGCCTTTCTCTATATAGCCACGCTAACACTGCTGCTGTGGCCGAAGCTTACGCCGGCAAAGGCGGCTCTCTCTGTCGCCGTATCAGCCTTCCTCAGCATCGGAAGCTACCTGCTGTTCAACAAGGTTTTCAGCGTCGTCCTACCGACATCCAACTTGCTGGGGGGGCTTTTGCCGTGAGCCTGTTGATGGAAGGCTTCTCGATCGTCCTGGAGATGCGGTTACTACTGCTGCTCTCGGGGGCTGTGGCGCTGGGTATTGTTGCAGGTTCGATGCCGGGCATTTCGGCCACTATGGGCGTGGCCCTGCTTAGCCCGTTAACCTTCACCATGGAGCCGCTGCACGGCATACTCAGCCTCATTGGCGTTTATTGCGGCGCGGTCTACGGCGGATCGCTGTCGGCCATCCTCCTGGGCATCCCCGGCACACCAGGGGCGGTTGCAACGACACTCGATGGCTACGCTATGTCACGGCAAGGGAAACCGGGCATCGCACTTGGCATTGCCACGCTGTCCTCCGTTCTCGGTGGTATACTTAGCACCGCTGCCCTCATGTTGCTGGCCTATCCAATTGCTGAATTTGCGTTGGCGTTCGGGCCGCGTGAGTATCTGGCCTTGGTGGTGTTCGCTTTGACGGCAATAACGGCTCTGTCAGGCGGGTCCTTCCTGAAGGGGCTCTTCGCCGGCTTCATTGGCCTGTTTCTGGCCAGTATCGGCATCGACGAGACCTACGGCGTCTCTCGCTACCATTTCGGCTATGTGATGTTGATGGGCGGGATCTCCTTCATTCCCATTACCATCGGGCTGTTCGCAATTCCCGAGACCCTGCTGAGCATCGAGCGTATCGGTCGCGCACCCCGTCAGGTTCTGCGCGTGAACCGGATCATTCCAGGGCGCAGCGTACTTGCCCGCATCCTGCCGGCGCAGCTTCGCTCCGGCGTCATAGGCACCATTGTTGGCGCGGTTCCGGGTGCGGGCAGCGATATCGCCGCCATCGTCGGCTACAGCCAAGGCAAACACATGTCACGCAACCCCGAGCGGTTCGGCACCGGCTCCGCGGAAGGCATTGCCTGCGCTGAGTCGGCGAACAATGCGGCCACTGGCGGCTCGCTGATCCCGCTGCTGACGCTGGGCATCCCGGGCGGCGCAGTGACAGCGATTATGCTGGGCACCTTCATGACGCACGGGCTGCAACCAGGACCGCTGCTGCTTCAAAGCAACGCCCCGCTAGTCTACCAGATATTCGCTGGGGTCTTCATCGCGAACCTCCTACTGTTGGTGTTCGGCCTATCCGGGTCGAAGCTGTTCGCCAGAGTATTGCAGATTCCCGAGAGCATCCTGACGCCAACGATACTACTGCTGTGCGTGGTGGGCGCCTTTGCCATGCGCAACAACCCCGTTGATGTGCTGATCATGTTCGCCGCGGGCATGGTCGGCTATATCATGGTTAAGATCGGTATCCCGCGTGCCCCGCTCATTATAGGCCTTATCCTTGGCCCGATGGTGGAGGGAGAACTCGCCCGCTCGCTCATCGTCGCGGGTGGCGACTGGTGGGCACTTTTCACCCCGATCAGCAGCGTCATCTGGCTGTTGGTCATCGCCCCGTTTGTTGCACCACTGATTATGAAAGGCATTCGGTATCTAAAACAATCTTACAAGACGATATAGAAAAGGGAGGAACCCAATGACATCTATATATATGAAGCACGGTAGCTACATGGCCGCGCTGGCAGCCCTTGCTCTTACAGGCAGCCTTGCTGTCACAGCGGCCAATGCGGAAAGTTTTCCGTCAAAGTCCGTTGAACTCGTGATTCCTTTCGCGCAAGGCGGTGGCACCGACCAGGTCGGCCGGATCTTTGCGGAGTATGCGGAGCGCCATCTTGGGGGCGACATCTTCGTTAGCAATAGAACTGGAGGGAGTGGTGCCGTAGGCTTCTCGCACGGCGCGAACGCTGAGGCTGATGGGCACGTCATCACCATGGTTGTCACGACGCTGGCCGCCGCACCTCATACCATTGACGGCTATCCAGTTAGCTACAAGGACTTTGAGCCGGTCTGCCTGCTGTCCGCCCCGCCGGCGGTTCTTGCGGTCCATCCGGAAAGTGGCATCGACTCGCTGACAGCTCTTGTCGAAAAGGCAAAGGCCGAACCGGGCGAACTGACCTTCGGCACCGCCGGGCCTGGCAGCAATACTCATCTGACCGGTGCTGCCTTCGCCACTCAGGCGGATATCGATATTAGCTTTGTACCACACAAGGGTTCCGGCCCGGCGCTGACGGCCGCCTACGGCAAGCACATTGACGTAGCCATCGCCGACAAAGCAGAGGTCACGCCTTGGCACAATGATAATCGCCTAGAGGTGCTTACCGTCTTCACTGACGATCCAAAGGCAGGAATCGATGGGGTGCCTTTAGCCACTGACGAAGGCTATTCGGTGGATATTGGCTCGTTCCGCGGAATTGGTGCGCCTAAGGGCACCTCACCGGAAGCGATGGAGGTGCTAATTGATGCTTGCCGTAGCACGGCTGAAGACCCGGATTTCATTGCGCATATGGAGAGGACCGGCACGGAACCCTACGTATTGTTTGGTGAGGAGTTCGGTAGTTGGCTCCAGAACAAACACGAAGCTTTTGGCGAGGCTGCAAAGGCCGCGGACATGTAAGGGCTTCGTATAGACACAGCCGGATTACCTAGTTTTGTTCTCGCCACCATGTGCCCTTCGCGCGGTACCGGAGCCTCGAGCTACGGGCCGCGCGAACAGGGACGCTGTGCACAGGAGTTCTATACGAAGTCCAAGACCGCCTATGCCCTGCCGATCTGAAAACCACACCAGGAAACCCTCTCATGGCCATATCGCCAGACCCCAACCATCGAACAGGCGGTCAGTTGATCGTTGAAATGCTGTGCGCCCACGGTGTCGAGACCGTTTTCGGCGTTCCCGGAGAGAGTTACCTGCCAGTCCTTGACGCTCTCTATGATACACCATCGATCACCATGGTCAGCTGCCGTCACGAATCCGGCGCCGGCTTTATGGCCGAAGCCCACGGCAAGCTGACGGGACAGCCCGGCGTAGCCCTGGTGACGCGCGGGCCTGGCGCCTGCAATGCCAGCATCGCCGTGCACACTGCCTTCCAGGATTCTACCCCAATGCTGCTGTTGGTGGGACAAATCGCCCGCGGGGATACGGACCGTGAAGCCTTTCAGGAGATCGACTATCGGCAGATGTTCGGCTCCGTCGCCAAGTGGGTAGCCCAGGTCGACCAAACCGTGCGAGTCCCGGAGTATCTCCACCGTGCTTTCCACGTCGCTATGAATGGCCGCCCGGGGCCGGTGGTTCTCGCCCTGCCGGAAGACATGTTGAGCGAGACTATCGAGGTGCCATCGGAATGCATCCGGCCTGTGGCCCGCAAAGTGCAGACCGTTCCCGAGTCAGCCGAGATGGCCAGACTGTCCGAACATCTCCGGGTGGCCGAGCGCCCGCTGCTTATGGTTGGCGGCAGCGGCTGGACGGATGAGGCCGCCAAGGACATCACGCACTTTGCCGAAACCTGGAACCTTCCCGTCTGCACCTCTTTCCGCCGCCAGGACATCGTGTCCAATGACCGCGCAATCTACGGCGGTGACTTGGGCACTGGCGCCGACGTTCGCCTGCTGGAGTATGTCCGAACGTCTGACTTACTGGTGGTTTGCGGCGCCCGGCTCGGCGAGATCACCACCCAAGGCTATTCCTTGCTCGACAGCCCGCTGCCCCGGAACCGCCTGATCCACATTCATCCGTCGGCCGAGGAATTGGGCCGTGTTTACTCTCCGGACATCGCTATCCAGGCCACCATGGGCCCTGTGGCGAAGACGCTTGCTGAATTGTCGCCCTCTCCAGGCGACTGGTCCGACTGGACGGCTTCGATACGCCGCGCCTACCTGGAGACACTGGAACCCAGCCTCCTCCAAACTGCCCTGGATCCAGGTCATGTCATCCTGGCCCTACGCGAGATCTTGCCCCGGGATGTGATCGTGACGCTGGACGCCGGCAACTTCTCCGGCTGGCCGCAGCGCTTCCTCAACTACGGACGCCCGGGACGACAGCTCGGCTCCACCTCCGGCTCCATGGGCTACAGCGTCCCGGCGGCCGTAGCGGCGAAGCTGGCCCGGCCAGGGCGTACGGTGGTCAGCTTCGTTGGTGATGGTGGCGTTTTGATGACCGGCCAGGAGTTGGCTACTGCCATGCGCTACAACGCGCCGATCGTCATCATACTGGTCAACAACGGCATGTACGGCACGATCCGCATGCACCAGGAGAAGCACTACCCCGCGCGCGTCAGCGGCACCGATCTCACCAATCCTAGCTTCGCGGATTGGGCCCGGAGTTTCGGGGCCTTCGCCGAGCGCGTGGAGCGCACGGAGGAGTTCCTGCCGGCTTTCGAAAGGGCTCGTAACGCGGGCCGGCCCGCCGTGCTTGAACTGATCCAGGACCCCGAGATCATTAACAGCCGCACCACGATCTCGGCCCTTCGCAAGAAAGCCTTGCAACATCAGTCGGCCTAGCCGAACAGAGACGAGGATGGATGCCATGAGCAAGCACCGGAAACGCCACGAGGACCTGCGCAGCTATCGCTGGTACGGAGTGAACGACCTGCGCTCCTTCGGGCATCGTTCACGCACCAAACAGATGGGCTACGCGGAAGAGGAGTATGCCGGCCGGCCGGTCATCGGGATCCTCAATACCTGGAGCGAGATGAACCCCTGTCACACCCACTTCCGCGAACGGGCCGAACAGGTCAAGCGCGGCGTCTGGCAGGCCGGCGGCTTCCCGGTGGAGATGCCCGCCCTCTCCCTCGGCGAGCCCTTCATGAAGCCCAGCACCATGCTCTACCGCAACCTGCTGGCCATGGACGCCGAGGAGCTGCTGCGCGCCAACCCCATCGACGGGGCAGTCCTGCTGGGTGGCTGCGACAAGACCACACCCGCCCTGCTGATGGGCGCCATCAGCATGGACCTGCCCACCATCTTCGTGCCCGCCGGCCCCATGCTGCGCGGCTCCTGGCGGGGCGAGACCCTGGGCAGCGGCAGCGATGTCTGGAAATACTGGGCCGAACTGCGCGCCGGCAACATCGAGGAGGAGGACTGGAAGGAAATCGAGGACGGCATCGCGCGTTCGCCGGGGCACTGCATGACCATGGGCACCGCCTCGACCATGACCTCGGTGGTCGAGGCCATGGGTCTCAGCCTGTCCGGCGCCGCCTCGATCCCGGCACCCGATTCCAACCACCCGCGCATGGCCTCTGCCAGCGGTCGGCGCATCGTCGAGATGGTGTGGGAGGACCTGAAACCCTCGGATATCCTGACAGCGGGCTCCTTCGACAACGGCATCCTGACCGCCCTGGCCCTCGGTGGATCCACCAATTCCCTCGTCCATCTGGTGGCCATGGCCGGGCGCACACCCGTACGTCTCGCGCTGGACCGTTTCGACAGCCTGTCCCGGCAGGTCCCGGTCCTGGCCAACGTCCGTCCCTCCGGCGCCTATCTTATGGAGGATTTCTACTATGCCGGCGGCCTGCGGGGCCTGCTCACCCGCCTGCGCGAACATCTGGACCTGGAGGCCATGACGGTGAGCGGCCAGCCGCTCGGACAGGCCCTGGAAGGCGCCGGCGTCTACAATGACGACGTGATCCGCCCGCTGGACAATCCGCTCTTCCCGGAAGGCGGGCTGGCGCTGCTGCGCGGCAATCTGGCCCCCGACGGCGCCGTCATCAAGCATTCGGCGGCCGATCCCGCCCTGCTGCAGCACAAGGGACCGGCCGTGGTCTTCAAGGACTACAACGACATGGCGGCGCGCATCGATTCGCCGGACCTCGAGGTTATGGCCGACTCCGTCATCATCCTGTGCAACGCGGGTCCGCTGGGCGGACCCGGCATGCCGGAATGGGGCATGCTGCCGATTCCCCAGAAACTGCTGCAGCAGGGCGTACGCGACATGGTCCGCATCTCGGATGCGCGCATGAGCGGTACCAGTTATGGCACCTGCGTGCTGCACGTGGCCCCGGAATCCCATGTCGGTGGCCCGCTCGCCCTGGTACAGGACGGTGACATAGTAGAGCTCGACGTACCCGGGCGCCGCCTGGAAGTGCACGTCAGCGCCGAAGAACTGGACCGCCGCCGCCAGGCCTGGAAACAGCCATCCCCCACCTATCCGCGCGGCTATGGGGCGATGTATTCCAGGCATGTCACACAGGCCGACAAGGGCTGCGACTTCGACTACCTGCACAGCGGTGCATCCATCCCCGAGCCGGAGATTCACTGACAGCTACGAAAAGTCATCCTTGCCTGTGAAGCACGAACAGGTCTTAGCATGACAAACCCGTCCTCCTGCGTCCCGGCACCATCTCCTAGCCCATTCTGGATAAGTTGGGAGAGGACTTCGAGGTCCTCTCCCTGCACTATGCCTCCGACCCAATGCCCTTCTTCAGTCCGAGGATGAACGTGTGCGGGGCGTGGTCACCCGCGCCGTTGCGGGCTGTCGAAGCGACCTCATGCAGACCATACCGAACCAAGAAGTGGTGGTCTGCCGGGGCAGGGGTTAACCAGATCGATCTTGAGGGAGTTGCGGCGCGCGGCATCCTCGTCACCAACACGCCGGACATTCCCACCGACGACGTAGCTGACTAGCCATCGCCCTGATACTGGCAATCGACTGGTGCGTCTACGCATCAGACAAGCCGCCGAACGTCGGGCTATGGCCTTCGATATACCGTTGGTCAACACTGGGCCGCGCAGTAAACCCGATGCAGAAGAGGAGCTCGACGAAGCCGGTCTTGCGAAACTAGAGGCGGTCTTTCAGCATATTGATGTTTCGGGGGGTGTGGGCGTATCAGCCGGAGAAGAAGGGTGCGGGCACAAGGATCTTGTTCTCCTGACGGACGAGGTATCCGGCCTCGGCGCTCTTGGCGAGGTAGGCCTGCCAATCGGGATCGGCCTTCAGGTTGGCGCGCTTCTGTGCCCGGTCGGTGGCGTCCTCGAAGACCCAGATGTGGACATAGGAGTTCACGTCCCCTGTCTCCACCGCACCGTAGACGACCGGATCGCCGAGGTGTCGGCGCTGAATCGCCCAGCCATACTCCTCGTAAAGCTTCATGTGCTTGAGGAGCGTACCGGGCCGGCAGGTGTAGGTGCGATGGTCGTAGATCATGCGATTTCTCCTTGAAGTCAAAGCCTTGCGGCGAACGTGCCCTCTGTTACAAGGAACATCCTGCCAGCTGCCTTACAATTTATATAGCCATGTATAAGCACCACCTTGGCAGAATTTTGAGGCGAGTGCGTTTTAAGGACTGAACGAATCCGCTATTATGGGAGTTAAGATGTCATAGGGCGGGGTATTTCTTGTCTGGTGATGGTGGGTGTTGCCCTCATCACCAGACAAGAAATACCCCAACGGAGACAGTGAACCCTCTACGCTGGCGCATGATCAGGGCATTTCAGTCCGCAATCTGTTTCCGGCAACGCAGTGATCCAATCTTAATGCCGTGGCGAAGTTCAGCCTCCTCTCAGCTCGCTCTAGGGATCGATGGGGCAAGTTCAGATGTGACGTGCCTCCCGAAAACTGGACCGTTTGGAGTGAGAGGATTCTCGGTTTAGGCTTTTTGGACTGAACCGGGGAGATTGTTGATGAAACGCTCGAAGTTCAGCGATCAGCAGATCGCTTTTATCCTGCGCCAGGCCGAGGAGGGCGTACCGGTGGACGAGGTTTGCCGCAAGGCAGGGATTTCGCAGCAGACCTATTACCGCTGGCGCCAGAAGTACGGCGGATTGATGCCTTCGGAGATGAAGCGCATGAAGCAGCTGGAGGAGGAGAACCAGCGCCTGAAGCGTCTTGTTGCGGATTTGAGCCTGGACCGGGAGATGCTGCAGGAGGTGGTGCGAAAAAAGCTTTG
>NZ_ATVH01000005.1 GCF_000420625.1 Fodinicurvata sediminis DSM 21159
CAGCTGTCCTGCGCGCGCCTGGCGGCGCCAGCTCGAGAGGTGCTGCGGGCGCAGGCCGTGGCGCCGCGCCACCTCGGCAACGCGCGCATCCGGCTCAAACGATTCCGCGACAATCCGCGCCTTGGCCTCCTCCGTCCAACGCCGCCGGCCCGTCGGGCCCTCCAGCACATCAAGGCGCTCGACACTATGGTCGAACTCCTCCACTAACAAATGTTGGTCCATTTGGTATCCCGTATTTCGATAACACTGGGACCAACAGTAACCTATACAAACCCGCTACTGGAGTATGGGGCTCTCGCACCGCTTACGGTGAACCCCTGAGCGGCCAGGGCAATCCGCTGCGCCTGTAACCGCGTCAATCGTTCCTGCCCCGCCATCACGTTCCTTCCCAGTACCCTGCCTTCCGAGTGCCGTGTGAAGACGGGAAACTAGCGTGACAAGGACCGGCAAACCACCTGTTTTGCCGTCCCTCACAGGGCCTTCTGCCATACCGGACAGCCAGGGCAGGCGAGACCGGGCCATTCGTCTCGACCACTACCGCAACAGCGGTTGCCCTGCGGAACTCTTACCCGCGCATGGCCCAAGGGCCTGCCAACGCAGGACTAACCTCTCAAAATATAATAGATAATTGTCGAGACTGTTCTCCCGTATGACTTAGTCGGTGTTGCCACCGAAGCCTTCACTCAGAGCGCCGAGCGGCAGTGACAGCAGATGGAAATTGATGCGGTTCCGTGCGGGCAGCAGTGTGTAGCGATCAGCATCGAGCCCCTGCAGCTGATACATCCCCCACCAGCCCATACCCAACAAGAGAGCGGGTCGCGTAAAGGCTTCGCCTCGCACCCGGTCTTCGTTCATATAATAATTGGGGTCGAAGTGATTTACAGGCGCTGAGCGCAGGTTGTATTGAACCTAGGACAGCGAACGGCCTCCCTACGGAGAATACCTCCGTTTCACCACCCTCCATTCAATTTCTGCCCGCCGAATGGGCTTGCAGCATCGGTTTGTCTTCCGAGTGACGTCGCGTTCGTACCATCAGATACAGTCCTAGTAGAACCATAGGAGTGGAGAGAATCTGGCCCATGGTGATCGGGCCGAGGATGAACCCCAATTGGACGTCAGGTTCACGGAAGAACTCGACGAACATTCGGGCGAGGCCGTAACCGACCAGGAAGACGCCGGTGAGGAACCCGGCTCGGCGTCTTATTCCGGGGCGATGGGCCAGAACCGCCAACACGGCGAACAACACCAAGCCTTCCAGGACAGCCTCGTAGAGCTGGCTTGGGTGCCTCGGCAGGTCGCCACCATACGGAAAGACCACGGCCCAGGGCACGTCGCTCACACGGCCGAAAAGCTCACCGTTCACGAAGTTTGCCAGGCGTCCGAAGAAGAGTCCGATCGGCGCCGCCACCGCAACGAGATCGCCCATTGCCAACGGGGAAAAGCCGCGTCGCCAGGAGAAGACTGTGATAGCAAGGAGCACGCCGACAAGACCGCCGTGAAAGGACATACCGCCATGCCAAACCATTATGGCTTCCAGCGGATACTCCAGATAGTAGGCGGCATTGTAGAAGACCACATAGCCGACGCGCCCACCCAGAATAATCCCGAATATCGCCCAAACCATAAAGTCGTCGATATCCGGGGCATTTGGACGGAGGGTGTCACGTCTGGCGAGATGGAGACAATAGCGCCAGCCGAGCAGAATCCCGGCAATATACGCCAAGGCGTACCAGCGTATCACCAAAGGTCCGATTTCGAAGGCGATCGGGTCGATATTGGGAAATGAGATTTCTGGCATTCACGGGATCCTATCTGCTTCGATTCCACGGCTCCGCGCCGGCCCCTCGGCAACCTTCGTTGCGCGCTCGACCTGTCGGGATCCCAGAGCATCAGTTGAAAGAATGCGCCAACCATTTTGCTTGACCACGCCGACAGCAAAGCCAATGAGAAATCATACAGATTCCAGCTACTGGAAGGTCAAATGAAAGATTCTCCACGCGTCAACGCAGAGCCCGCCTAAAAGTCATTCTTGACCTTCCTGCGATTGGAATCATTAGCCCAACCGCACAGGTCTGGATCCGTTGCTGTCGGAAAATCCAGCCCTTGGAGTTGGGATAAGGGGCCAATGGAGCAAGAAAGAGCAAAGTGAGGGACAAGTTACAAGCACGGCGATGGGCGTGACTGCGACGTCACGAAACGGCCCGACAGCTTACCAACATGTCCGGTTGAGAGCACTTCTTGCGGCCACAAAAGATCGCGCAGGCCATTATCATTGGATAGAAACCTTTCCGCGGACTCCATGCTGTACAAAAAATATCCCGGCCAGCACCAATACAATACCGATAGCTTGCGGCCACACGAGCTGCTCGTCGAACAGGGTCGATCCGATCACCAATCCAAAAATCGGTACAAGGAATGTGAAAGCATTGGCCCGATTGAGCTCAACATTTTCGAGAGCGGTAAACCATAGCCAGAATGCAAGGGATGAACCGAAGATCGCGAGCACGCCAAGAATGAGCACGAAGTCAGCCGACCAGGTTAGAGCGGAAATATCCTCCGTGAATATCGACAGGAACATCAAAGGTACGGCACCGATGAGTAACTGGAATCCCATCGCCATCACGACGTCAGCTTCTCCGGTCAGGCGCTTGATGGCGATATTTCCAATCGAAACGCCGGTCGCTGCAAGGACAATGTAAGTGATGCCCAGCGCATAGTCTGGTTCGGTGCCGGCGGCAAGACCCGGCCACGCTATTGCGCTGATACCCGCGAAGCCAGTTATCAGGCCTAGCTTTCCGAACGCCGTCAGCTTTTCCTTTAAGACGGCATGCGCAAGAAGCGCGGCAAGAAGTGGTTGTGCATTGGCAATGACGGTTGCAAGCCCAGGTGAAACGAATTCGGCAGCGTGGAACATACCAAGGAAGCCCAGACTTGTCGCCCCAAAGCCTACAAGCGTGATCAGCGCCCAGGAACGGCCACTCCGGGGAATTGGCCGGCGGAAAAGCAGGCCTATAAGAATTAGGCAGAAACCTGCAAGACTAGCCCGCATCGCCGCAAAGGCTAGATGAGGCACTAGATCGAGACCTAAGGTGATAAGAGGGAAACAGGAAGCCCAAAGCAGCATGACCGCCAGTAGACGGAAGATTACACCAACAGTCATATTACTGCCTTTTTGATCTCTTTCATCCTCATGATGCTCAGCCTCAGGACAGTCACAATTAAAGGATTGAGCTCATAAAATGTAGAATTACCATCATTCCGCGGGACGCCAGTTTCTATTCCTGGAAATCCCAGTAACTAAGTGATTGGATAGTAAAAATCTCAATGTCCAGAAGAGAGTGTTAATATTTAGGAAAGATGAAATCTCTGGAAGCAAAATATCTATGACGCTTTTCCCTTTTTCATAGCGCCCCAGAACGCAAAACTTGGAAGAATCAACCATTGGGCAATAGGGGTTATGCCCGCATCAAGGCCAGGCAGCACCGGCATCAATTCACGGTATGCCCAGGCTTCCCGTACTTCTATGTTCAACCACTCACTGAAGAGAGTATAGCCAAGGCCGATCCCTATGGCTGGCAAGGCCACCCGCCAATAGCCCTGTCCTGGCCATTGCCCCGTTCCGAAGAGGAGAAGGGAGGCGGTCAGCGCCGATAGCGCAATCAGGATGTCACCAGCCGTGCAATGCAACGCCGCAAAAACAATCTCGCCCGGTGACCCGGTTTCCCAAAGAGTAAAAAGCGGCATGTGGGCAAACTCCCAGACGAGATTGCCCACCGCCATGAAGACAAGATAGCGCCGCAAGATATTGAGCCAAGTAATCTGGTTCGAGGCCATTTTTACCACTGCTGCGGCAAACCCTGCACTTTGGTTGGAAGGTCCGTCTTATTCGGTAATCTGTCGAACCAGGCCCGGGAAGCGGTTGAACGCGAGCTTCTGCACCAGGGACCCGTCGACTGTGACGATCTCCGCCGTAATTGTGGCGTCACCCTCCGCAACGATGTCTCCGACCTCCAGACGGGGATTGCCGTGATGCGCCAGTCGTTTCTCAAGAAATCCGCGCACCTGGTCCGGTGTCATCTCGTCATGTGCATTCTCCGGAATCCCGTAGAGAATGTCGGGGCCAGTCATTCCGTGGTGCCCCTTTCCATGACCGCCAGCTCCCATCATCGATTTCATCATGGGGCACATCATTCCTGCCATGGGCATTTGTGCCTGACCCATCGCGCCTTGTCCCATATGACCCATCATGCCGCGGCCCATCATACCGGGGCGCATCATCTGGTCCATCATGCCGCGGTCCATCATGCCGGGCGCCATCAGGCCCATGCCTTCTTGGTCCGGCATCATGTTCATCATACCGGACATACCACCCGGCCTTTCAGCTGACGGTGCACCATCAGCTGCTCCGGCTTGTGGCTGATCGGCCCCCTGGCTTTGCTCGGGATGATGTGTCTCCTGGTTATCGTTCTCGCTTTGGGCAAGCGCCAAAGTCGAGCTTGCGACCAGAAAAATGCCCGCAATAATAAGTGAATTCAGTCTGTTCCCACGCATGGCGTTTTCTCCTTTGCCTGTAAGGGAATGATATGGGGTGGCACTTCTACGCAGATCTGTAGAGCGGGATCCTGCTTCGAGATTGAAGGCAGGATTGGACTTATCGGTTATGGCCACCCCCTCCATGCCCGCCTCCACCATGCCCGCCGCCACCATGTCCTCGATGCATGAAGAAATGCATGCCGACACAGAGCAGCAGAGGCAGCAGGAGCGGTAGGGCGGCAAGAATGTGCACACGATGGTCAATCCAGAGCCACCCTGCGCCAATGGCCAAAAGCACGCAGAGTGCAAAGCCTGCAGGGGTATTCAGGAAACTGCGCTTACTCGACGTGCCTCCGTTCGATCCATCTTCATTCGGCTGCTGGTTATGCTTCATGACTTGGGAACCTCCAGTCGGGCGCCTTTCAGGAGAAGCGAGTTCCCTATCACCGACAGCGAACTTACAGTCATTGCGATCACGCCAATCATCGGATGCAGCAAGCCTAGTGCTGCTATGGGAATGGCCCCGAGATTGTAGAACCATGCCCAGAACAGATTCTGGACGATCTTTCGGAACGTCGCCTTGGACAGGGCGATCGCCTCGACAGCTTTGGTGAGTTCGCCTTTAACCAGAGTGACATCTGCCGCTTCGATGGCGACATCCGCTCCTGCTCCGATGGCAATACCGACATTGGCTTGCTTCAGGGCCGGGGCGTCATTGATGCCATCCCCAACCATAGCAACAGAATTGCCGTAACGTGACTGGAGATCGCGAATGGCCGTTACCTTGCCTTCCGGAAGAACACCCGCCTGCACTTCGTCGATCCCAACCTGGTTGGCGACATGTTTTGCCGTGCGTTCATTATCTCCGGTCACCATCGCGACACGTATGCCGAGACCGTGCAATGCTTCGATGGCTGCCTTCGAATCTTCCTTGATGGTGTCGGCAACAGCGACAATCCCGGCTGCATTGTTTCCAATTGCCACGAGCATTGCTGTTTTACCTGTGGTCTCAAGGTCTTCCAACTGCGCGGCAAGCTCGTCGATTGTAATCCCTGCCTCTTCGAGTAGACGCCAACTCCCCACACGCACGATTTCACTATCAACCTCACCCTCGACACCCCGCGCCGTGACGGACTTGAAGTTCGTAACCTCAGGCAGGTCCAGGCCGCGCTCGCGTGCACCTACAACGATCGCCTGCCCGAGTGGGTGCTCACTGCCAGCTTCTACGGCGGCCGCTGCGGCAAGGACTCTTGCCTCATCGAAGCCGGAACTTGTCACAACATCGGTCAAGGAAGGCTTGCCCCTGGTGATCGTACCTGTCTTGTCCAGCACGATGACCTTGATATCCTTCAAAGTCTGGATCGCTTCACCGGAGCGGATCAACACGCCCCGTTCCGCACCCAGGCCACTGCCCACCATGATGGCCGTTGGGGTCGCAAGGCCGAGCGCGCAGGGACAGGCAATGACCAGAACTGCAACCGCCGCCAGAATGGCAGCAATGAGCGGGGTCATGCTTGGGTCAACCCAAGGCAGGAAACTGGAGCCCCAGGTAAGAATTGGACGTAGGCTTTCACCCATGAGAAGCCATGCCAGGAAGCTGGCCAAGCTGATCAGAATCACTGCAGGAACGAAGTAATTCGTCAGGCGATCCGCAAACTCCTGGATCGGAACCTTTGAGCCTTGCGCCTCTTCCACCAATCGGATTACCTGCGACAGGAAGGTATCCGCTCCGATCTTTGTGGCACGGACCTTCAACATACCTTCCTTGTTGATCGTCGCCCCGATTACCGTGGCACCAGGTCCCTTCTCGACCGGTACGGACTCGCCGGTCGCAATAGACTCGTCGAGATGGCTGGTTCCTTCAATGATCTCACCATCCGTCGGAATCTTGGCGCCTGGCCGCACCACCATCAGATCCCCCAATTGGAGTTCCGATACGGGCACCTCCACCTCCTGGCCATCCCTCAGCACGGACGCGGTTTTCGCACCCATGGTGATGAGCCGCTTGATTGCCTGGCTTGCCCGCCCCTTGGCACGGGTCTCCAGGTAACGGCCCAGCATGTGGAAGGTCATTATGGTCGCAGCCATCTCGATGAACGAAGTCATCGGATAAACGAAACCGACGAGACCGATCAGGTAGGGCGGAAGACTGCCCATTGAGATCAGCACGTCCATGTTGGCTGTCCGGTTCGTAAGCGAACGCCAGGCCGAGCGGTGTGTCGCAAACCCGCCATAAAGAAAGACCACAGGGAAGGCGAGAACTGCAACGATTGCAAGGTAACCCGGAATAGGACGCCAGAACATCTCCGGGATCATCAGCAGCATGATGAGCGTTGTCGGTATAGCGGCGATCCAAAGCCGCTTCCACGCCTGCGACAGATAGCGTGTTTCGAGATCCTGCTCGGACGTTGGCGAAGAACTTTCTGGCTTTTCCACCGATGCCACGTCGTACCCAGCACGCTCGACAGCAGTCTGGATGGCTGCGGCATCGGTAGCTTCACTGTCGAAATTTATGCTCACGCGATGAGCCGCGATGTTCGTGCGTACCTCGGAAATGCCCGGCAGTCTGTGGACCGAATCAGAGATGAGCCCGGCGCAATGGTCGCTTCCCATGCCGGGAACAGTCAGACGAACCCCGGCTTGACGGTTACCCTCCTTCGTTTCGGCGTGATCAACATCATAGCCGGCTCGCTCCACAGCTGCCTTCAGGTCCTCTGGCCCAAGTACGGCAGAATCGAAACGGACATCGACACGATGGTTCGCAATATTCGTGTGCACATCCACTACACCCTGCAGCCGCTTCAGGGAGCTGGAAACGAGTCCCGCGCAGTGATCGCTGCCCATGCCGGGGACGAGCAGGCGCGCAGAGCGGATATCCCGCGCGTTCTCGGACTGTGGGGTTCGTTGCTGAGTCATCACTACTTTCCTGTCTTCGGATTCTGTTTTTGCCTTCGTTCGATCCATAGAACCAATGCAACGACCAGGGGACAGGCAATCAACAAAGCGAAGGCCAAGATTGTCCAAGGATAAATTCCGATGAGCCAAAGGATGGCTATGGTGGCAATCAGCCCAACGGCCAGGCATATCGAAACCATGTGGCGCTTCAGGAACGCCGGGAAGCTCTTGCCTTGCAGCTCCTCCCCTCGAAACGGGTTGTTGGGCTCCATCCTCTCCGGTCCTTTCAGCTTCTTTCTCAAGTGGCCCTATTTTCCATACAAAAGACCAAGAGCCAGGCTTTCCTGTCGAACGCCCAGAACCTCAGCCATTCAGGGTCTTCTTGCGCCTCTCGAACTCGTCCTGCTCGATTTCGCCACGTGCGAAACGCTCGCGAAGAATGGCATCCGAACTTTCCTGCACAGCGGAAGTTGCGCCTGACTTGGTCGCGCCGGAACCAATGCCGAAAGTCCGCAAGACCATGACAACCATCAGCGCAAGCAGTCCATAGAAGAAGGCCATCATGATTGGGCCCATGTACCAGGCGCCATTCATCATGTGACCGCCATAGCCGCCATCGCTATCGGCAAGGGCGAAAGGAGTTGTGGTAGAAGCAACAGCGACAAGTGAGGTCATCAGGCCGGTTCGCATTTCTGAAGTCCTTCTCTACAGAGCTGCTCGCCATTCGAGCAGAGTTACAAGACAAAGGTAGGGCTTCCAGCAACTAGAAGGTCAAGCGATTCATGGTGTCAGGCGGCTGCAAGGCCTTCCTCCGCTCAGACAGAACTGAGGCGCATCTAGTGAATTGAAATATAAGTATTTTATATATCCCTCAAGGCACACTGACAGGGATGCACAGACCGCCTCTCCGCACCCCGCGACATTTCGCGCGTGAGCCAGAAGCCGGCCCCGAGCAGGAGCGCACCGCCATAGATCATCCCCTGCGCCGGCACCTCGGCGAAGATCAGGAAGCCGAGTGTCGTGGCGACAACCGGCGAGACGATGATGTCGACCAGCGCATAGACATTGGCATCGAGCGTTTTCAGAACGATGGATATGCCAAAATAGGCGAAACCGGTCGAAACAAGGCCGAGTGCCGCCGCCCAGAGCATCACCGGCAGTTCCATCCCCAAGGCATCATAGGCGATCGTTGCCGTGAGCGCGCCAGGGCCCACAAGAACGAGCGCCGGCATGAGAATCAGGGACGCAACCAGCATCGACCAGGCGATGTCGTTACCGGCCTCGCTCTTCCCCTCATACCGCATGTAAGTGACCATTGCGGCGTAGATTGCGCCGTCTCCAAGCGCCACGAGATTGCCGAGCATGTGACCACCTTCCAGTGGCTTGGCGAGCACAATGCCAATCATGGCGATGGCGAAGATCACGATATAGCTTTTCCGCGCCTTCTCGCCGAGAAAAAGCGCGGAAAAGATGAAGACGAAGAAGGGTGCGATGCTCCAGAAGATCACGGCGTTGGCGATGGGAACCAGCGTCATGGCGTAGTTGAAAACGCTGATCTGCGCAGCAATCAGAGCGCCTATGATGATCGTATCCTTCAGGTTGCCCCAGGGAAACCGCAACGACTGTCCGGTCGCCACGGGCATGACGGCCATCAGAAAGGCCGCTGCAAAAGCAAGGGCGTAGAAATTGAGCGTCTGGATCGGGATCAGCCCGTCCGTAAGCTTCACGAAGACACCAATCGTGGCCTCCGACAGCGTGATGAGCAAAAGCAGGAGAAGAGTCTTCATTCCTGGCTTCCCTGCGGTGCGGGCCGCGTCACATCAATTGCCTCGGCGCCCGATTCATCCAGGCAGGTGCTTTCCACCTGCAGGGTAACGAAGAAGAATCCGAAGCGTTTCTTCACCATCCCATGCGCCTCTTTCAGGATTGCCTGGCTGTCCACACCATCCGCCACCCGCAAATGGCCGGAGAAGACATAGCGGCCACTGGTCAGGGCCCAGGCGTGCACGTGATGCACGTCCTTCACGCCCTCCAGCGCATTGAGCGCGTCCGAGACCTCCGACAGGCTTATCTCCGCCGGCGTGCCCTCCATCAGCAGATGCGCGGAATCCCGCAGAATGCCCCAGCTCGCCCAGAGCAGAACGAAGCCGAAGCCCATGCCCAGAAGCGGGTCGATCAAGAGGAAGCCGGTGAAGTGGATCACCAGCGCGGTGATGATGATCAACAGGCTGCCAATGAAGGTCTGGATGATGTGCCAGAGCGCGCCCTTCACGTTCAGGTCGCTCTGGCTCTGCTTCCAGATCAGCGCCAGTGAGATCACCTCGGTCACGATGCCGCCGGCCGCCGCCAACAGCATTGGCGTGGGCGGTAGTTCAATCGGCTGGGCCAACCGCATGGCCCCCATGACGATGACCACCAGCGCCATTGCCAGGAGGAACCCGCCATTGACAAGCGCCCCCAGAATCTCGGCCCGGTACCAGCCGAAACTGCGGTTCTCGTCCGCCGGCCGACGCGCCAGCCGCGCCGCGAAAATCGCCACCAGCACGCCGCCCACCGCCGAGAAAGTGTGGAAGGCATCCGAGATCACGGCGATCGAGCCGGTCCAGAGTCCGATGCCCATCTCGATGAAGAAATAGATACCTGTCAGCCAGGCGGAGATCGCCATACCGCGCCCGCTCGAGGGCATGTGACCCGCATGCCCGCCATGTGCCTGTGCCATTTGTCTCATCCTTGAGTCTACTGAAGCTTCAGCCGGGCCGAAGGGGCAGAACGCGCCCCTCCGGCAAGCTGCATGTCAGTGTTTCAGTTCGAAGTCGCCGACCATGCCCGAAGCGTAATGCCCCGGCACGTTGCAGCCAAATTCGAGCGTCCCATCCGTCTCTTCGGGAAAGGTCCAGAGGACCTCACCGCTCTCGCCGGGCTCCAGCAGAATGCTGTTGGCATGCCCATGCATGCCTTCCATCGCCTCCTCATCCAGGCTTTGCGGTGTCATGATCCCCTGTTGCATCATCGCCATCATTTCCTGCTTGTGATCGGCGTGCATCTCGGGGGTCCCGATGTTGAATTCGTGCACCAGGTCGCCTGTGTTGCGCAGCTCGAAGCGGATTGTTTCGCCGGCCTGGACCTCCAGGCGTTCCGGTTCGAAGCGGGTGTCGTCCATGACGACCTCGATGCTGCGCGAGACCTGGGAGGCCTCGCCCGGCGTGCCATGGGGCGCAGCATGGCCGTCGTTGTTGGCGCCGTTGGCAAGCGCGCCTGTCGCGGCGACGGCGAGAGGCAGCGCTGCCAAGGCAAGGCAGCGCGTATAAATCGTTTTGAACATGTCTATCCTCGTTCCTGTAACGGGTCGCAGACTCCACCCGAAACCGGCCTCACCAGACCGCAGATGGAGTGTCGATGAGAACTTCCGCTGTCTCAGGAACGTGGCGGCGGTATCTCCACCTCCAGGACTCCGCCTATCGCCAGGTGCTCGTCAAATGGGGCCAGCACGAGCAGCAGGTGAAAATCAGGCACAGCGGACCAGCTGTCCTGCCCCATCTGGAAAGAGGTACAGTGCCCGGCCGTCGTCTTGCAGCCACCGGGCCGGGCATGGGAATGCCCGTCATCTTCGGAGTCCATAGCCCTGGGATACGCCTTATCACCCGACTCCACCTTGCCATCAGCGGCCTCATGGACATGATCCGATTCGACGGCTGTCGGGTTTTTCTCCGGCAGTGCATTGGCGACAGCGCCGGACAGCCCGAAGGCAAGGGCCAGCAACAGGAGTGCGGAAAAGCGGGTGAGCCGTGCCATCATGACCGCCCCATGAAAGCGCATTTCCGGGGAATAGTCCAGACGTTCAGTCCCGAACGATATAGTAGTCCAGGCTGTTGTTCCGCATGACCTCGACAGTGTGCGTGCTGACACCCCGCGAGTGATGCGCCTCGACGTAGTACCAGCCGGACGGCAGCCTCATTCTGGGATTGGCACCGCTTTGCTGCTTGACCAGGTAGCTGTGGTTCCCGCCGGCGCCTTCGTGATGATAGACACGCCAGTCGATGTTCTCGCCAACACGCCGCATGCTCGAGCTATCCGTCAGCAGGGCCAGGGAGATATTCCCCGAGCCGCTGCGCGAGCGGGCATAGCGCCGGCTGGGCAAATCACGGCTGGAGCCACAGCCGGCCAAGCCACCGGTCAGGGCCAGGAGACCGAGCCCCGCCAGCGCCTTCCGGCGGCTCAGGAGGGACGTCTGGGAATGCGATTCAGGCATGGGATGAATCCAGTCAGGCTTTTGCGCGAATCCAGATCATAAAACAGCCGAATCGCAAATTCATCAAGAATTGTCACATCCTGTGACAGAGTTTTCATGTGTTTTCTGCACAGTGGCTTTTGCTTCCCTCATTCCCGAATCAGAAATCGCTTGGAAGATGGACTCTGCACTGCATGGACATTATGTGTTACAATGCACTCATTCAAAGGCATAATGAGGCAGGCATGACGGACTCCACCTTCACCTTTCGCGTGGATGACACTCTCAAGGAGACATTCAGCGCTGCAGCCAAGGCCGAGGACCAGAAGGGTGCGCAGCTTCTGAGAAGTTTCATGCGCGAATACGTACGGCAGCATCAGGAAAAGCTGGAGCACGACGCCTGGTTTCTCCAACAGGTGCAACACGGTTTGGCTGCGGCAAATGAAGGAGACCTCCTCTCCGCTGAGGATGTTGAAGCAGAAGCCGAGCGTTGGAGAGCCGAGATCGAGCAGAAGCTTGCCGGAACGACTTCGTGAAGCTGCTCTGGACAGGACCCGCACATGAAGACCGGAAGCGTATCCGAGACTACATAGCCCAGGACAATCCGCAGGCCGCCCTTGCGCTGGACAGGCTGTTCTCGACGAAAGTCCAGTACCTGAAGACCCATCCCGAGCTTGGAAGGCCGGGCCGTGTCCCAGGAACGCGGGAATTGATCGCTCATTCGAATTACATAGTGATCTATGATGTCACCGGGGAGCAGGTGCGGATTCTGCGTGTCCTGCACTCAGCTCGACAATGGCCATCCGAATCGTAATCCTGCATCAAGGTGCAAGCCTCACTTCAAGGCCTCTCACCCCTGCCCCTTCCAGCTCTTCACCATCTTCTCGCCGTAGGCAGTGCCAGTGGACAGCTGGATCGTGGAAGGCTACAGTATTATTTGGTAATACTTAGTAATAAGAGTCTCCTGATGGCAACGTCCCTCAAGATCGATGACGTGCTGAAAAGCCGTATCCAGAACCTCGCCAGCCAGCGTCGCCGCTCGGCGCATTGGCTTATGCTGGATGCAATCCAACAGTATGTCGAGCGCGAGGAAGCGCGCGAGAGCTTCAAGCAGGAAGCTCTCTCGTCCTGGGCGGCTTACCAGGAAACGGGGCGGCATCTGACGGGCGAGGAAGTTCGCACCTGGCTGAACACCTGGGACAGTGATGAGGAAGAGGCGCCGCCCGAGTGCCACGAGTAATCGTCACGGAAGGCGCCGTACAGGGTTTGGAACGCTGCCGGCAGTTCCTGGCTGCCAAATCCACGACAGCGGCCAGACGTGCGGGCCAGGCAATCCAGCAGCAATTCCTGCTCCTGGAAACAACACCCAGCATCGGCCGGCCGCTACCTGATACACCGGAGTTGCGCGTGTTGGCGATCGCCTTTGGAGACTCCGGCTATGTTGCGCTCTACCACCACGACCCAACCGAGGATGCCGTCTACATCCTGGCCTTCCGGCATCAGAAGGAAGCGGGCTACTGATGGCGGAACATTCAGTAAGCTGACTCCCTGTAGTTCACCTCACCCCGTCCTCTTCCAGCTTTTCACCATCTTCTCGCCGCTGCGGCCGACCACGTAGCCGCCGACGCCCAGCGTCAGCAGGTCCCAGAGGCGCTCGGGCAGGTCCAGGGTCAGGCCGACGTCGAACAGCAGTTGCAGGTAGGGCGCCAGCAGGTAGTTGTTGGCGATCACCGCGGCAATGACCAGCATCAAGAGCGGCCGCCAGGTGGAGGTCAGCGGATGCTCCGAGCGCGCCTCGGCCAGCACGATCTCGGCGCCGGCGCGCTCGATCTCGCCGGCATGGGCCAGCAAGGCGGCGGTCAGCTCGCGCTCCGCCTCGTTCCGCGCGCCCTCGTCGGGCAGAACGCGGTCCAGCACCTGGCCGAAGACCGGTGCCAGGGCCGCAATCAGGGCCGGAAAGGCCATCGTTCCCTCCTCCTCTTCCCGTCTCGATACTTTCCCTGCCGGGCCAGGCCGGCCGTCCTTGCCGAAGGCAGCAACGGCCCTCCGACTTGATTCCACCGCTCGCGCTGCCGACAATGCCGGGGTCGGCAAGCTGCAGGTGGATCCATGTTTTCAGGACCGCTGAGCGACAGGCGTTACAGGCATCTCTTCGCCGCCCAGGTGATCGCCCTTCTGGGCACCGGCCTGACGACGGTGGCCCTGGCGCTGCTCGCGGATGCCCTGGCCGGCGCACAGGCCGGGCAGGTGCTGGGCACGGCCCTGGCGATCAAGATGGTGGCCTATGTGGGCATCGCCCCGCTGGTCGGCGCCTACGCCACGCGCCTGCCGCGACGCAGCCTGCTGGTTGCACTCGACCTGCTGCGCGCCTCGGCCGTTGCCTTCCTGCCCTTCGTCAGTGAGGTTTGGCAGATCTATCTGCTGATCTTCCTGCTGAACGCCTGTTCAGCCGGGTTCACGCCGCTGTTCCAGGCCACCATTCCCGACATTCTCGAGACGGACCGCCACTATACGCGGGCTCTCTCCCTCTCGCGGCTGGCCTACGACCTGGAAAACCTGCTCAGTCCCCTGGCCGCCGCCCTGCTGCTGACGCTGATCAGCTTCGACCTGCTGTTCCAGCTGAACGCCCTGGCCTTCCTGGCCTCGGCCCTGCTGGTCGTTTCGGTCGTGCTGCCCCGGGCCCAGGCGACGGACGTGCCGCAGAGCCTGCGCGACAGGATCGGGCACGGCCTGGCGATCTATCTGCGCACGCCCCGTCTGAGGGGCCTGCTTGCGCTCAGTCTGGCGGTGGCCGCCGCCGGCGCCATGCAGATCGTGAACACCGTTGTCTATGTGCGCAGCGGCCTGGAGCTGGGGGAAACCGCGGTGGCGCTCGCCTTCGCGGCGGCTGGTGGCGGCTCCATGGTCGTGGCGCTCGGCCTGCCGCGCCTGATCGACAAAGTGGCCCAGCGTCCGCTCATGCTGGCGGGCGGCGGCCTCATGACGACCAGCCTGTTCCTCGGCCTGCTCCAGCCCGCCTTTGGTCCCCTGCTGTTTCTCTGGTTCCTGCTGGGCGCGGGCAGCTCCCTGGTCCTGACGCCCTCGGGGCGGCTGCTGAAGCAGTCCTGCCACGGGTCGGACCGCGCCGCCGTCTTCTCGGCTCAGTTCTCGCTGTCACATGCCTGCTGGCTGGTCACCTATCCGCTGGCCGGATGGCTGGGCAGCCAATACGGGCTCTCGCTCGCCTTCCTTGTCCTCGGCGTGCTCGCCTTGACCGGGACCCTTTCGGCCGCACGGCTCTGGCCGGATGGCGATCCTGTCGTGCTGGAGCATGAGCACCCGCCCCGGCACCACAGCCATCTGCACGTCCACGACGAGCACCACCAGCATGAACACGAAGGCTGGGAAGGCCCGGAACCCCATGCACATCCGCATCGCCATGCGCCCGGCCGCCACCGCCATGCCTTCGTCATCGATACCCATCACGCGCACTGGCCTGTGTAACCACAGCTTCCCACACATCGATCGATGCCGCGCGCAGCGCCAGCGCGGCGCCGTGGGCGGCCAGGGTGCGGCGCAGCCAGCCGCGGCCGTAGCGTGCGAAGCCGGCCAGGCCGGCGTAGTAGGCCGCGCGTTCGGCGCAGAGGTCGCGCAGCACCATCTCCTCCCACCCTCTGTCCCGGGCGGCCGCCAGGGTGACCGGCCCGAAGACCCCGTCCACGGTCACGCGTAGGGCCTGCTGCAGGGCCCGCACGGTCACCTCGGGCGGGCAGTTGACGCCCATGTCGAAGACCAGCAGCGCCAGTGGCGGCGGCAGGTCCTGGCAGTTCTGCGCCTGCCAGAAGTGCTCGCGATAGAGCGCCACCGCCTCGGACTCCTCCAGCCCGCGGATGTCGTCCGCCTCCGCATCGGGATGAAGCCGGCGATAGAACCGCAGGGAGATGCCCCAGCGGGTGGTGCCGCCGGGATCGGCCGGGTCGTCGGTGACGGCCCCGCCGCCCTCCCAGTCCAGGACAAAGGCGAGCGCATCATCAAAGCCGGGTTGCATCGGGAGTCTCCTCTTCAGGCGTGGGCCGATAGGCGGACTCCCGCTCCAGGTAGCGCAGGCGCTCGTCGTGGTTTTCCAGCTGCCGGGTCACCTGCTCGCGCATCAAGCGCAGCTCGGTGCGCACCTCCACCAGGGTCTCCACCGATTGCCAGGCCACGCTGCCGGTGCCGACCAGCGCGGCCAGGATCATCGCCCGCCAGAGGCCCATCCAGGCCCCGCGCAGGCCCATGAAGGTCGCATTCAGGCTGTCGGGTTTGTCGTACAGGCTCATCTCCACCTCGCTGTCATGAGATATCCGTCACCAGGCCGCCGGTGACCATCACGGTCTTGCCGTCGGCGCTCTGGAAGGTTCCGCTGGCCCCGGCCTGGCCGTTGCTGGCAAAGTCGGCGGCGTTCACCGCACCCTGGAAGTCCGCGGCGCCCAGCGAGCTCACACTGACCACGGCCTGCGCCCCGGCATCGCGGATCTGGAAACTGGCACCACCAGCCTGGTCTTGCAGCTCGACGATGACGCGGTTGTCGGCCCCGGCGCGGCCGAAGAACAGGCGCGTCGCTCCGTCAGCGTCCTTCAGGTAGGCATAGGTGCCGTCGGCCGAGAGGCCGGCCGCGCCGCCACCCAGGGTCAGGAATCCGCCCCCAGCGTGAATATTGTTGGCCGCACTCAGGTTTCCCGTCGTGCTCACATCGCCGGTGAAGGCCGCCCCGGCCAGCGGCGCATAGTCCGCCAGCGCGGCCGCCAGCCCCGCCGGCTGCACGGCGCTGTCGGCCAGCTGCCCCTGCCCCGGGCTGGCATGCGGCGCGCGCCAGTCCTGCCCGTCGAAGAAGAGATGCCGGTCCTCGTCGGCGATCCAGGCCTTGAGGCCCGACGGCGGATCGAGGAAGTCCCAGCCGTCGAGCCACAGCGCGATGCGCCCCGTCTCGCCCGCCCAGGCGCCCTGCGCGCCCGCCGGCAACAGCCAGGCCTGCTGGGGCTGCGGCGCCGCCGGCGGCGTCGTCACCGTGCGGCTGGCCAGCACACAGGCCAGCAGGGCATCCAGGCGGTTCAGTGCCATATTGTGGAACAGCTCCTTCTGCGCCTGTCCGGTGAAGAGATAGGGCAGGTGGAAACGCGGTGTCGTCTCGCTGTCATGGCTCATAGCTCGGCCTCCTTGGTTAGCCCCCGGCCCACCACCGGGGAAATCTGGCAAACGCGCAGCCGCACCGCCGCGGGCAGGCTCCCGAAGTCGGCCTGCTGCTGCGCCGCCGTATAGGTGAAGGCGGGTGCCGGGCAGGTCTCCCGGCGCAGCACGGCCCCCTCCCCCAGCACATCCCCGTCCTGCAGGACCTCCAGTTCATAGGCCTCGGGCCCGTCCTCCAGCGCTGTGTCGAAACCGTCGCGCCAGCGCCGGTCCAGCCGCGCCCGGCGCACCCAGGTGATCGCCAGGTCGCCGTTGGCCGCGCGCCGCCCGCGCAGGTGCACCGGTGCCCAGGGCTGCAGCGCCCGGCCTGCGCAGATCCGCTGCGTCACCTCTGCGTCCGCGCCGTCCCGCCCCCAGGTGACGGCACGGTACCAGCGCGGCCGGCCCAGGTCGTTCACATCCAGGGCGAAGCGCCCAAGTCCCGGCCCGTCCAGCAGCACCACCGCCTCCTCGGCCTCATGGTTCGCCACCGCGGCCTCGGTCCCCAGCCGCCCGCGCAGCAGGCGCGACAGGCGATAGCGCCCGGGGCCCAGCAGCTCGGCAGAGGCGAACTGCAGGATCTCGCCGCCCAGCCACAGCAGGTTGCGCCCCGCCGCCACCTGGTCTTCCGGCAGGCTGTCCAGTTCACGCTCCGGGTCGTCCAGCTGCAGCACCACGGCCGCCGCCCGGTCCCAGTGGGTCACCGGCCCGGATGGAAGAACCGTCTGTGCGCGACCTGTCACCGCCGCCGTCTCGCTCTCGGCCAGGCTTCGGAAGCTTTCCGGTTGCGGCAGGCCGCCGCCCTCCACCAGTGCCCCCGGCCAGCGCAGGGCCGGCTCCGTCGGGCCCAGCGCGACATAGAAGCCGGCGCCGGCGTCCTGGCTGCGCAGGGCCGGCAGGTCCAGCAGGATCAGGCGCGTCGGACTGTTGCGCGCCGGCGCCCGGTTGCGCGCGGCCAGCGCCGGCACACCGGGCGGGGCGGCCGTCTCCAGGGCGCTGCCCGGGCCCGTGCGGTCGGCCACCAGCTCCAGCGACAGCAGGCCGGGCGCCGCAAAACGCCGTTCGAGGATGCGCCCCTGCAATTCTGCGCCGTCCAGCTCCAGGCTGACCACGTCGCCCGGCCCCAGCCGGCGATAGGCGGGCGGCAGGGTGATCTCGTGGGTCACCCGCTGCTGCCAGGCCAGGGCCAGGCTGCGCTCGGCAATGCTCCGCGCCTCGTCGGCGGTCAGCAGCAGGGGCAGCTGCAGTTCCGTTTCGCTGCGCGACAGGGACTCGCGCCGGCGGGCCTGCTGCACGCCCGCCTGATGGTCGCGCGTCACGTCTGCGTACTGCACCGCCAGGGCGCGCGGCAGGCTGTGGACATCGGCCCGCCGGCTGGCCAGCCGCGGCACCGGCGCTCCCTCCGCAAAGTCTGCCGTCTCGCGCGCATCGGCATCGAAGGCGCCCAGGTCGCCCTCGGAAATGCGCGTCTGCGCCACCTGCACCAGGGGCCGGAAGGCCAGCTGCCCGTCCTGCTCGCGGATGTCGAAGAAATAGGCGCGCTGCAGCGGCTCGATGGCCTCGCGCGCCGACATGATACGCGGAATGGCATAGCCGCGCAGCGGCTGGCCCTCCAGCGCCAGGGCCTGGACCGGCCCAACCCCGGCCCGGGTACAGAGGTCACTCAGCGCATCGGACAGCCGCGTGCGTTCGGGCGGCAGCGCCACCTCGAAGGTGAAGTTGGGCAGGCGGTTGCCGAAGGGCCCCAGCTCCAGGCGCTCCAGAACCACATAGGCCAGGCCGCGATAGGCCGGCACCCGCCCCGCGCCCTCGATACTCTCGATCACCGGGCTGGGGTCCTGTGTCTCGTCGCCGGAATAGAGCTGCAAGCCCGCGGCCAGGCCGTCCAGCTCCTGCCCCGCCTCCCACAGCAGACGCCCGTCCGCCCAGATGCGCCGGAGCGCGCGGACCGGCCCCTGGCACAGCCCCAGGGCCAGCGAGACGTCATAGCTATAGGTCGTGGTGGTGGTCTTTGTACTGGATCCGCCCCCGCCCTTGCCGCCACCACCGTGGGTCTCGGTGCGCCTGGACTTGCGCTCGCCCACCGGACCCATCCAGATCACCGTGCCCGACAGGCGGCAGGCGGCGCCATAGACCAACGGGATGGCGCTGCCGTACTCCGAGCCCGAAACCCGCAGCTCCGACAGCCGCGGGCCCTCCACCCGCTGGTGCGGCAGCGAAGCGCCGAACAGCACGTTGTCCACCGCAGCCCCCGCCAGGCCGCCCAGGGTCTGGCCGAACAGGCTGACGCCGGCCGGCAGCAGCGACTGCCCCAGCGCGCCGCCGGCCACCGAGAACGCCAGTGTCGCCATCAGCCCTGCTCCCTTTCCTGCGGCACCGCCAGGCGATAGGCCGCCACCGCCGGCCCGGGCCAGGTGCCGTCATAGCCATGCTCGATCACCCGCCCGCTGGGTGCATGGGCGTGCAGGATGCCGCGCTCGGTGACGATGGCCACATGGGTGGCCCGTCCGCGGCAGGACAGGCGCAGCAGGTCCCCCGGCTTCGCCGCCTCCGGCACGCAGGGGTCCAGCAACCGTTCCAGCCCGCGCGCCAGCTCCCCTTCCTCGGGCCGGCGCGGATAGCCCGTGGCATCCGCGTGCGGCAGGCCCAGCGCCTTCGCCACGCCGATGGCCAGGCCGATGCAGTCCACGCCGGCGCCGCGGCAGCGCCCGCCGTGGCGGAAGGGCGTGCCCAGCCAGCCGCGCGCCTCGGCCACCACGGCCCGGCGCAAGTCGTCCTCGTCCATGATCGCTCTCCTCAGGCGCGGCTGAGTCGGGTGACGGGGCGCAGCACGGCATCGCTGCCGGGCAGGCTCGGCTCGCCGCGGAAGTTCACCAGGTTGTCGAAGCGCTGGCGGCAGGTCTCCGCCCGCTTGTCGCAGCCGGGCGTCAGGCGGATGCGGTCGCCGATCTCCGGCGGCCGGCCCAGGGGCTCGAACAGCACCAGGCGCCCGCTGTCGGCACGCAGCTCCTTGACCTCCAGGGACCGGCCGGCGTGGCGGCCGTCCAGGAATTCCACCAGCCCGCCGCGCCAGGCCTCGGGCGCCGCCACCTGGATGTCGCAGGCCAGGACCTGGTCCTCGGCCAGGCCACCCGGCCCGCCGGCGCCCAGGGCCGTCACTTCGCCTTCCAGCGCCAGCGCGGCCAGGTCCACGCCGCAGCGAGCATCGCCCAGGTCGGCGCGGCAGTGCGGCTGGTAGACCGCACCCAGCGGCTGGTTCAAACGCTGGGCCGGCCCGCGCAGCTCGGCGCGGAAGTGATGGTCCCGGGGCTCGATCTCGCCGATGTGCCCCTCGGCCAGGATCAGAGGCGCTGTCCCTTCCGGATCCTGCCAGTCCACCTGCAGGATGCGCACATGGGCCCCGTCATAGAGCCCGGCCTTCAGGTCGGCTTCGGTGATCTCCTCGCTGTGGAAGCCGCCCCAGGCCTCCAGGCTGTCGCCGGTCAGCCGCCCGGTGGCGCGGATCTCGCTGGGCTCGAAGCTGACGGCCGGGCGATAGGTCTCACCGGCGATGATCAGCGGCCGGTCGTGGGTTGTGAATCCCTGTACAAGGCCGTCGCGCCGCTTCACCCGCCAGGCGAGCGCCAGGCAGGTCAGCGCCGCGCCCGCCCCCGGCCAGTTGACCTGGGGATCATAGACGAAGCCGTCGCGCACCACCTGTTCGCGCGACCAGACGAAGACCCGGGCCGGGCCGCGGTCCAGCGCCTCGGCCAGGGCCCGGTCGATCGCGCGCCAGCGCCAGGCCTCCTCGCCCAGCAGGACGAAGCCCGCGAAGTAGTGCAGGGCCGACAGGGGATAGCCCAGCACCTCCTGCGCGATGCGCCAGGTCTCGGCCGTGCGCTCGAAATCGCCCGCCACCACCCAGTCGTAGTCCTCGATCTGCAGGACGTCATAGGCCGGCCAGGCCCAGGCCGCCGCCGGGAAGTTCAGGCGCGTCAGGATCTCGCTGTCGGGGCGGAAGACCTGCGGCGTGAACAGCAGCAGCGCCACCTGCACCCCCGGAAAGGCCGCCCGCACCCGGTCACGCAGCGCGTCGGTGGCCGCGCCCAGACGGTCGCGGCACCAGTCCAGATAGGGTCCATGCACCCCCGCCGGCCCCTCCCCCCGCTGCAGCCAGGGCGTGGGCGCATAGAGCCCGGTCTCGGCGTGATAGGCGGTCAGGGTAAAGGCGTCATAGATGTGCGGCACCTGCGTGCCGAAGCTGCCGTCCCACCACCAGGGCTCGCCGATCTGCAGGCAGGGGGCCAGACCGGCCTCCTCCGCCAGGCCCAGCACGAACTCGGCCACGCCGCCCAGCCAGTCCAGAGCGGCCCCGTTGCAGGGCGAGATCAGCGAGGAGGGCGGCTGCCAGCCGGTCAGCGCCATACGGCCCGCATGGTCCTTCTGCGCCCAGTCGGCCGGCATGAAGTCGGCCAGGATCTCGAAGCTGAGCGACAGCCACAGCCGGAAGCCCGCCGCCTTCAGCCGCACGCAGAGATCGGCCAGCCAGGCCGCCGCCGGCGCGTTCAGCGGCGCCTGCGCCGGGTCCACCAGATAGCGCCCGGCAGGCTCGTCCCAGGCCAGGTTATGGAAGTGCGAGATGCCCAGGTAGAGCACCCAGTCGTCGCGGTAGCCCAGCTTCACCGCCTGCGCCACCACCCGCGCCGGTGTCAGGTGATAGGCGTTGTCGTAGCCGTCCGCCATGGCCAGGCCGTGCGGCGCGCAGCCCTGGTCGTTGATCGCCAGCAGCGCCCCCGGCCCCGTGCAGGTCAGCGCCTCCAGGTGCACCTCCACCGTCTCGGCCTGGGGCAGGCGCTGCTGCGTTTCCACCGTCACCCGCACCTCCTGACCCGCGGCCATGCTGCCGGTCAGCACGGCCGCCGGCTCGAAGCTTACGAGTTGCTCGGTGCCGCTGCTGGTGCTGGTGACGATATATTCCTCCGGCCCCGGTGCGCGCTGGGCCGGGAAGACCAGGCGGTCGCCCGGCGAGATCGTCAATCCGCTGGGCACCGACAGGCTCACCTGGCTGTCTCCACTGGCCAGCGGTGCCGCCAGGCTGGTGCGCCCGGCCATGTAGCTCTTGGGCGGCAGGGTCAGCAGAACGCGCCGGATGTCGTCCACCGGCACCCGCGCCGCCCGCAGGGCTTCGGGATCGTCTGCGTCGGGCGGACTGAAGCCACTGGTGAGAGCGTCGTCGAAGACCACCTCGATCACCTGATCGAAAGGGTCGTCGTCCGCCGCGTTGGGATTGGGCAGCACGCGGTGGTTCCACAGGCGCAGGTGATGGACCGGCCCGCCATGGGTCTCTAGCGCCAGCGCCGGTCCGTTGAAGGCGTCCAGGCCCAGGGTCTCCCCATTGGCGCGGTAGCGGAAGCGCAGGCTGCAGCCACGATAGCTGGGCTGCGCCTCGTAGCGGTGCAGCAGGTGCCCGGCCGTATCCTCGCTCGCCCAGTGCGCGCCGGCCAGGTCCAGGTTGCGGCGATAGACGGCGCGGAAGACCAGGTTGTCGTCACCTTCGCTCACCAGCGAGGCCGAGGTCAGCAGGTTGAAGTCCGTCTGCCAGTGGTCCACTGCGAAGCGCATGATCTGCCCGTTCCGCTCGGCCGCCGGCAGGCTCATCAGATAGCTCATGACAGGATCACCTCCACCAGCGGCACCTCGGCCACCTCGTGCCCGCCCGGCGCCAGCCAGGCGACCTCCAGCCGGTCGCTGTCGAAGCGCACCGGCACGTCGAAGATGAATCCGGCACGCAGCTCCACGCCGGCGTCCGGCGCCACATCGAAGACCAGCTCCCCGGCCAGGCGGTCCACGCTCCAACCGCTCGTCACCTCGGCCCCCTCCACTTCCACGCCGTCCAGGGCCACGCGCAGGCTGTCCACCTGCGGCAGGGTGATGCGCCTCAGGTAGCTGGCTGCCCCGGCGCCGTAGCGCTTGACCAGCGCGAAGCGCCGCCGCGCCCCGTCGCCATGGCCCAGCAGCTGGTCCGTGGCACTGACCGTCTGCGTCGTCGGGCAGGACTTGTAGTCGGCCCAGTCGCGCAGAGGGAAGGCGCGCGCCCGGCCCCGGCGGGCATAGAAGAAGTCCAGCAGCAGGTCGCGATCAGCGGCCGAGCGCAGCCCGCGCGCCGCATTGAAGCGCAGGCGCGCCGCCGCCCGGTTCTGGTTGCGCTGCTCGCGGCCCGAGGCGGTCTCCACGATGGCGGTGCTGAACTCCGGCCCGCCCTCGGACCCCCGGGCCAACGCCAGCGGGAAGGCCACGTCGTCGAAGCCCCCCGGATCGAAGCCTTCGATCGAATGTTCAGGCATCGCGCCGCCCCTTCTCGACAATGCGGGCCAGCTGCACCGCCGCCTGGCTGGCGGCCTGGCGCACCCGGCGCGGATCGCCGCCGGGGCCCTGGATGTTGATGATGATCTGCGGCGCGGCCGCCGCCTCCTGCCTCGAGCCGTTCGGCAGGATGCGCCCACCGCTGTCGGGGCGGAAGATCTCGGGTCCGCGCTCGCCCACCAGATAGGCGCGGCCCGGCCGCACCGGCCCACCCGTCGCGCGCGTTCCACCAAAAGGGGTGCCCCCGAAAGGCAAAAGGTTACCCAGGAACCCGCCCAGCTGATTGGTCAGCCCCTGGCCCAACTGCTCCATGGGGCCGTCCAGCACCCGGCGCAGGGTCATGCGCTGCAGATCGCTGACCAGGCCGCGCAGCACCTCCGACAGGCTGCCGCCCTCCTGCACCGCGCCCTGGAAGGCACGGCGGAAGGCCAGGCCCAGGTCATCCGCCGCGGCGTTTAGACCAGCCGCCGCCGCCCGGCTTTGCTGCAGGCCCTGGCGCAGCTCCGCCAGCGCCTTGGGATTGGTCAGGCCGGCGGGCGTCGCCTCCCCCGCCCGTCCTTGCAAGGCCTTGCCCAGCTCGGCCTCGGTCTCCCGGCGCAGGGCCTGCAGCTGCCGGCGATAGTCCGCCAGGTCCACCTCCAGTCGCAGCGGCGGTGTCTCACGCCGCCTGTCATGGCCATAGGGGGACAACGGCTCGGCCATGCCCGGCCTCCTCTTCCAGTGGCAACGTCACGGAATCTTCCCATTTTTGTTTCAGGTTGCCCGCGTTGCCTTGCCGGCCCGCTGGGTCTAGGCTTCAAGCTTTGACGCGGCTTTCCAGGGAAACAGACGCATGGCCCGCTTCCTGCTTTATCTCTTCTGCCTGGCCCAGCTCGCCATCGCCTTCCTGCCGCTGGCACGGGTGGTGGTCTTCGAGGGACTGTCTGGAGAAGTCTTCGGCGCCTCCAGCGGCACCGCAACGCTGGTGATGAATGCACCGGTGGTGGCCAGCGGCTTCTGGATGATCGCCTGGCTCAGCCTGGCCCTGCTGTCCTACAGCTTCGCCCGCCTGCTGGCCCAGCAGGCCCGCATGATGAAAAGCCTGGAGAAGCTGCCGGCCCGCGAGGCCCCAGCCCGGGACACCGCCCCGCGTGAGAGCCGCGCCTACGAGGAACCGGCCCCGGAGGAGCCCAGACGCGAGCGCCGGCGCGAACGCCGGGCTCACCGCGAACCTGCCTTGGACAGCCCCCCCGCCACTGGTGCTGAAGCACGCGAAGAGCCCGTCCTCTGTGGCACACCACTACGAGACCGCGAGACGCGCGAGAGCGGTCGCAGCGGTGACAAGCCACGCCGCCGCGAACCCACCCTGGGCACACCGGACACGGCCAACGACGAGCGGTGATGCACCCCTGATCCTTCCAAGCCCTCGAAAGCCTGTCCTGAGCCTATCGAAGGGCAGGACCAACGGCGGGCGCCAGCACTTCGACGGGGCTCCGTATGAGGTGTTTCGAGGCTTTGCCTTCGGCAAAGCGCCTCAACATGCGGAAAGGAGGGAGAGAGCTTAAGAGACTGGAATAAAGCATAAAAAAAACCTCCCGCCTTCATAAAACCTCCCTCACCTTGAGGCTGCGCGAAGCGCACTCGAAAGGTCTCTTGCACCGGCGGCGCCGCTGGCATGCTTCCCAGCGC
>NZ_ATVH01000006.1 GCF_000420625.1 Fodinicurvata sediminis DSM 21159
ATGGCGTCGTACGCCATAACCTGACCCGTGCCAGACTCCGCCATCACCTTCGTGATCGCCGCCGTCAGCGTCGTCTTACCATGGTCAACGTGACCTACCGTCCCAATGTTGCAGTGCGGCTTCGTCCGCTCGTATTTCGCCTTCGCCATGGCTCTTTCTTCTCCGTGTCGAAAAGTGTCTCTTCTGTTTCGCGTCTATAGTCAGGCCATCTTCGCCTTGACCTCGTCGGCCACGGCCTGAGGCACGCGGTCGTAGTGGTCGAAGAACATGGTGAACTGTGCCCTACCCTGGCTCATCGAGCGCAGGGTGTTGACGTAGCCGAACATGTTGGCCAGCGGCACCATGGCCGAAACCACACGGGCGTTGCCGCGGCTGTCCATGCCACTGACATTGCCGCGACGGCTGTTCAGGTCACCAATGATGTCGCCCATGTACTCTTCAGGCGTCACGACCTCAACCTTCATCATCGGCTCCAGCAGCACGGGGGCCGCTTTTGGAACACCTTCGCGGAAGGCCGCACGGGTGGCGATTTCGAAGGCCATAACACTC
This sequence comes from Fodinicurvata sediminis DSM 21159, assembly GCF_000420625.1. NCBI lineage: Bacteria > Pseudomonadati > Pseudomonadota > Alphaproteobacteria > Rhodospirillales > Rhodovibrionaceae > Fodinicurvata > Fodinicurvata sediminis. The sequence goes on from NZ_ATVH01000006.1 coordinate 550, forward strand.
GAGTCGACGTCGTGGTAAGCACCGTCAACCAGGGTGACCTTGAAGTCGATCATCGGGAAGCCTGCAATGACGCCCGATTCCATGGAGTTCTCGATGCCCTTCTGAACGCCGGGCACATAATCCTTGGGAACCGAACCGCCCACAATGGCGTTCTCGAAGATGAAGCCGTCACCCGCTTCAAGAGGCTCGAACACCAGCTTGACGCGTGCGAACTGACCGGAGCCACCCGTCTGCTTCTTGTGCGTGTAGTCCACTTCCGCCTGGCGGGTGATACTTTCGCGATAAGCAACCTGAGGCGCGCCGACGTTCGCGTCAACCTTGAACTCACGACGAAGCCGGTCGACGATGATGTCCAGGTGAAGCTCACCCATGCCCTTGATGACGGTCTGACCGCTTTCGTGGTCCGTGGACACCCGGAAGGAAGGATCTTCCTGTGCCAGACGCGCCAGCGCCATGCCCATCTTTTCCTGGTCGGTCTTGGTCTTGGGCTCAACGGCAACCTCGATCACGGGATCGGGGAATTCCATCTTCTCCAGGACCACCGGGTTGGCAGGATCGCACAGGGTCTCACCCGTTGTGGTGTCTTTCAGACCGGCAAGCGCAACGATGTCGCCGGCAAGGGCCTCGTCGATATCCTCGCGATGGTTGGCGTGCATCAGCAGCATGCGGCCGATACGCTCGCGCTTGTTCTTCATCGAGTTGAGGATCTGCGTGCCCTTCTTCAGGGAACCGGAATAGACGCGTACGAAGGTCAGCGAACCAACGAAGGGGTCGGACATCACCTTGAAGGCAAGTGCCGACATCGGTTCGTCATCACCCGTCTTGCGAATTACCGGCTCATCGGTCTCGGGCTTGACGCCGCGAATGTCGGGAACATCCACCGGGCTCGGCAGGTAATCGACGACGGCATCCAACAGCGGCTGGACACCCTTGTTCTTGAAGGCCGAACCACACATCACCGGCACGAACTTGAAGTCGCAAGTGCCCTTGCGAATGCAGCGCTTGAGCGTTTCCTCGTCAGGCTCGGTACCTTCGAGATAGGCCTCCATGGCCTCGTCATCCTGCTCGACCGCGGATTCAATCAACTTCTCGCGATACTCGGCGGCCTGGTCCTGAAGGTTCGCGGGAATATCCTGATACTCCCACTCGGCACCAAGCGATTCGTCTTTCCAGACCTGGGCCTTCATCTTCACGAGGTCGACAACACCCACGAAGTCACTCTCAGCGCCGATCGGCAACTGCAGAACCATCGGTGTCGCGCCAAGGCGATCGACGATCATGTCGATACAGCGGAAGAAGTCGGACCCCATGCGGTCCATCTTGTTGACGAAGCAGATCCGCGGAACCTTGTACTTGTCCGCCTGACGCCAGACCGTCTCGGACTGCGGCTCGACACCGGACACCGCGTCGAAAACGGCAATCGCGCCGTCCAGAACACGCAGCGCACGCTCGACCTCAATGGTGAAGTCCACGTGGCCGGGCGTGTCAATGATGTTGACACGATGGTCGTTCCAGAAGGCCGTCGTAGCAGCGGAAGTAATCGTGATTCCGCGCTCCTGCTCCTGTTCCATCCAGTCCATCGTGGCCGCACCGTCATGGACTTCGCCAATCTTGTGACTGCGGCCGGTGTAATAGAGAACCCGCTCGGTGGTGGTCGTCTTACCCGCATCAATATGGGCCATGATGCCAATATTGCGGTAACGATCCAGCGGTGTAACTCGGGACGACATAGTTTGCCTCTCTTGCCTGCGGGCTTACCAGCGATAATGCGAGAATGCGCGGTTGGCCTCGGCCATACGGTGCGTATCCTCGCGCTTCTTTACGGCAGCGCCGCGATTATTGGCTGCATCCATCAGCTCGCCTGCCAGGCGAGCCGTCATGGTCAGCTCGGAACGCTTGCGCGCAGCCGCGATCAGCCAGCGCATTGCAAGCGCCTGGCCGCGCTGGGCGCGCACTTCGACCGGAACCTGATAGGTGGCGCCACCGACACGGCGAGAGCGCACTTCGATCTCCGGGCGAATGTTATTCAGCGCTTCATGAAAAACGGTGAGAGGCTCCCCGGCACCCTTGGAGCTCACGGTATCAAGCGCCCCGTACACAATGCCTTCGGCGACAGACTTCTTGCCGTCAAGCATGATGTTGTTCATGAACTTGCTGAGCACGAGGTCGCCGAACTTTGGATCCGGCAATACTTCACGTTTTTCGGCGCTATGGCGACGCGACATCTGCGCTCTCCTTACTTCGGACGCTTAGCGCCGTATTTCGAACGGCGCTGACGGCGCTTGGAAATACCCTGGGTATCCAGTGTGCCGCGAATGATGTGGTAGCGGACGCCCGGAAGGTCCTTCACACGACCGCCGCGGATCATCACCACGGAGTGCTCCTGAAGGTTATGCCCCTCGCCGGGAATGTAGGCCGTCACCTCGTAGCCGTTGGTCAAACGCACACGCGCAACCTTACGCAGTGCAGAGTTCGGCTTCTTCGGTGTCGTTGTGTAGACACGTGTGCACACCCCGCGCTTCTGCGGGCAGGCCTCCATCGCTGGAACTTTGTTTCGCGTAGCCTCGGGTTGACGCGGCTTGCGAATGAGCTGGTTGATCGTCGGCATGCGATCGCTTTCCTAAATAGCCATATGTAGTGCGAAACAAACGCCAGCGCTGGAACAACGGATTGTTCCCGCCGGCGTTTACGCTATTCCGGGCCAACAAAGCCCTATGTGATTTCGTGCTTCCTCCGGAACTGCGTCTGGCCCGCGTGAACGGGGCCACCACCAGCTCCCTATCTGGAACAGGCGCGCATAGTATTTTGGCGCCCCTGCCTCGTCAACCCTGCTTCGTGGGCTTTTGGACAAGTTTTCAGAACCTTGCAAAGTATAGAGAACTCGCAAGATTATTCCGCCCCTGCCATAGCGGGTGATACTTTATAAGTCAGACAGGAAAAGGGCGCCCTCGAGGACGCCCTTTCCCCAGAATTCACCGCTGTCGACTCCACTCAGGCGACAGAGCTTTCCTTGTCGTCGCCGCCTCCGGACGCGCTCTCGTCGACCAAGGCGGTCGAGTCTCCACCCTGCTGCTCCATGGCGTCCTTGTCGCGATCCGCCGCAATCCGGCGGAAGCGATTCATGACCGCCCCGGTCCCCGCAGGGATCAGACGCCCCACGATCACGTTCTCCTTCAGACCAATCAGGTCATCCGTCTTGCCGTTCACGGCTGCTTCGGTCAGGACACGAGTCGTCTCCTGGAACGAGGCTGCCGAGATAAAGGAGCGAGTATGCAGACTGGCCTTCGTGATGCCCTGAAGGACCGGGCTGGCAGTGGCCAAACGACCTCCCTCGGCCAGGGCCTTGTCATTGGCCTCACTGAACTCGTCACGGTCGATCTGCTCACCGGCAAGGAAAGTCGTATCGCCCGGATCCGTGACCTCGACCTTCTGCAGCATCTGACGAACCACGACCTCGATGTGCTTGTCGTCGATCTTCACGCCCTGCAGGCGATAGACGGACTGCACCTCGTTGATGAGGTATTCGGCCAGAGCCTCGACCCCCAGAACCTCCAGGATATCGTGAGGAACGGGGTTGCCGTCCATCAGCATGTCGCCCACGCGCACATAATCCCCTTCCTGAACGGCAAGGTGCTTGCCCTTGGGGATCATGTACTCGCTCGCCTTCAACTCGGTGTCGTCGGGGCGAACGATGATACGGCGCTTGGTCTTGTAGTCGCGACCGAACTCGACACGCCCTTCGGTGTCACTGATGATCGCGTAATCCTTGGGCTTACGCGCCTCGAACAGCTCGGCAACACGTGGCAGACCACCGGTAATGTCACGCGTCTTGGTGGATTCACGCGGAATACGCGCCAGGACGTCACCGGCCTTGACCTGTGCACCATTCTCCACCGACAGAATCGCGTCCACCGACATGTAGTAGCGTGCCTCCAGGCCATTGGCCAGCTTGACCACTTCGCCATTTTCATCACGCAGAGTGACACGCGGACGCAGGTCACTGCCACGTGGCTGCTGCTTCCAGTCGATCACCACGCGGTTGGAGATGCCGGTCGTCTCGTCCATCACTTCACGCATGGACAGGCCATCGACCAAATCGACGTAGTTCGCAGTACCCGCCTTCTCGGTGATGATCGGGATGGTATAGGGATCCCACTCGGCCACCTTCTGGCCCTGCTGCACGCTGTCGCCTTCCTGGACCAGAAGACGCGCACCATAGGGGATGCGGTGCCTGGCCTTCTCACGGCCATCGTCGTCCTGCAGGATCAACTCAAGGTTCCGGCTCATGACCACGTTGACGCCTTCAGAGTCGGCGACCACGTTGAAGTTCCGGATGGTGACATTGGCATCCTGCGAGGCCTCGATGCTGGACTGCTCGGCACCACCCTGGGCCGCACCACCGATGTGGAAGGTCCGCATGGTCAGCTGCGTGCCCGGCTCGCCGATGGACTGGGCGGCAATGACGCCCACGGCCTCACCGATATTCACCTCGGTGCCACGGGCCAGATCACGGCCATAGCAATTGGCACAGATGCCACCGTGGCTCTCACAGGTCAGGGCCGAACGGATACGAACCATATCGATACCGGCCCGATCGATGTGATCCACGGCCTCCTCGTCGATGATCTGGTTCTTCGCGACAACAACCTCGCCACTCTGCGGGTCTAGGATATCCTCAAGGGCCGTACGCCCAAGAACCCGCTCGCTCAATGGCGCGACAATCTCGCCACCGTCGACGACGGCGCGGACGTTCAAGCCACGTTCGGTTCCACAGTCCGTCTCGATGACGATGGCATCCTGTGCCACGTCAACCAGACGCCGGGTCAGGTAACCGGAGTTGGCGGTCTTCAGCGCAGTATCGGCCAGGCCCTTTCGGGCACCGTGGGTCGAGTTGAAGTACTCGAGCACAGTCAGGCCTTCCTTGAAGTTCGAGATGATCGGCGTCTCGATGATCTCGCCCGACGGCTTCGCCATCAGGCCGCGCATCCCGGCCAACTGCTTGATCTGGGCCGCGGAACCACGAGCACCGGAGTGGGCCATCATGTAGACGGAGTTGATGTCGCGGCCGGTGTTGACCTGCATCACCTTCATCATCTCGTCGGCCACCTTGTCGGTACAATCCGACCAGACGTCGACGACCTTGTTGTACTTCTCGCCGCGGGTAATCAGGCCTTCCTGGTACTGGGTCTCGAACTCCTTGACCTGATCCTGGGCCGCTTCGACCAGCTTGTCCTTGGATTCCGGAATGATCAGATCATCCTTGCCGAAGGAGATACCGGCGCGGCAGGCATAGCCAAAGCCAAGCGTCATCACCTGGTCACAGAAGATGACCGTCTCCTTCTGACCGCAGTGGCGGTAGACGATGTCGATCACCTCCTGCACATCCTTCTTGGTCAGCAGGCGGTTTACCAGGCTATAGGGCAGGCTCGAATGCTTCGGCATGATCTGTCCCAGAAGCATCCGACCCGGCGTGGTTTCCAGGCGCTGCCATACCAGCTCGCCATGCTCGTCCATGGTCTGGATACGCGCATTGATTTTGCTGTGCAGCGTGATGGCACCGTTGGCCAGCCCATGCTCGACCTCGCCGATGTCCCGGAAGGACATGCCTTCACCGGGCTCACCTTCGGATTCCATCGACAGGTAATACAGGCCCAGAACGATGTCCTGGGACGGCACGATGATCGGCTTGCCGTTGGCCGGGCTGAGGATGTTGTTGGTGGACATCATCAGCACGCGGGCTTCCAGCTGGGCTTCCAGGGACAGCGGCACGTGTACCGCCATCTGGTCGCCGTCGAAGTCGGCGTTGAAGGCCGTGCAGACCAGTGGGTGCAGCTGGATGGCCTTGCCCTCGATCAGCACCGGCTCGAAAGCCTGGATGCCAAGACGGTGAAGGGTCGGCGCACGGTTCAGCATCACTGGATGCTCGCGAATGACCTCTTCAAGGATGTCCCAGACCTCGGGACGCTCCTTCTCCACCATGCGCTTGGCCGCCTTGATGGTCGATGCCATCCCGTAGAGCTCAAGCTTGGAGTAGATGAAGGGCTTGAACAGCTCCAGCGCCATCTTCTTGGGCAGACCGCACTGGTGCAGCTTCAATTCGGGACCCACCACAATCACGGAACGGCCCGAGTAGTCGACGCGCTTGCCAAGCAGGTTCTGGCGGAAGCGCCCCTGCTTGCCCTTCAGCATGTCGGACATGGACTTGAGCGGACGCTTGTTGGCGCCCGTGATCACGCGTCCACGCCGCCCGTTGTCGAACAGCGCGTCCACGGACTCCTGCAGCATGCGCTTCTCGTTGCGCACGATGATGTCCGGTGCCCGCAGTTCGATCAGGCGCTTCAGGCGGTTGTTGCGGTTGATGACACGACGGTAGAGGTCGTTCAGGTCGGAAGTCGCGAAACGACCGCCATCCAGAGGCACAAGCGGGCGCAGCTCTGGCGGAATGACCGGGACAACATCCAGGATCATCCACTCGGGACGCGAGCCGGACTCCTGGAAAGCCTCGACCAGCTTCAGCCGCTTGACCAGCTTCTTGCGCTTGGCCTCCGAGTTGGTATCGCGCAACTCATCGCGCATGTCCTGGCGCTCCTGCTCCAGGTCCAATGCGGTCAGCATGTCCTTCAGGGCCTCGGCACCGATTTTGGCGGTAAAGGCGTCCTCGCCATACTCTTCCTGAGCGTCGAGGAACTCTTCCTCACTGAGAAGCTGGTTCATCTTGAGCGGTGTCAGACCGGGCTCGATCACGATGAAGTTCTCGAAGTAGAGCACGCGCTCCAGTTCCTTCAGCGTGATGTCGAGCAACAGACCGATCCGGCTTGGCAACGACTTCATGAACCAGATGTGCGCGACCGGGCTTGCCAGCTCGATGTGCCCCATGCGCTCGCGGCGCACCTTGGACAGGGTGACTTCCACCCCGCACTTCTCGCAGATGATGCCCTTGTACTTCATGCGCTTGTACTTGCCGCACAGACATTCGTAGTCCTTGATCGGACCGAAGATCCGCGCACAGAACAAGCCGTCACGCTCGGGCTTGAAGGTTCGGTAGTTGATGGTCTCCGGCTTCTTGATCTCGCCAAAGGACCAGGAGCGAATCTGCTCCGGGCTGGCGATCGAGATACGGATCTGGTCGAAGCTCTGCGGTCCACTGGGTTGACCGAAGATATTCATCAACTCGTTCATGGCTGTCTCCAGCTAGCGGTTAAGTCCTGCATTTCCAACGATTACCGGGGGTTGCTCAGTAATCGCTCTGCCGCAGGTCAACATTGAGCCCGAGGGATTTCAGTTCCTTCACGAGCACATTAAAGGATTCCGGGACGCCGGCTTCGAAGTTGTCCTCGCCCTTGACGATGGCTTCGTAGACCTTGGTACGGCCCGCCACGTCGTCCGACTTCACGGTCAACATCTCCTGCAGCGTATAGGCGGCGCCATAGGCCTCGAGGGCCCAGACCTCCATCTCACCGAAACGCTGCCCGCCGAACTGGGCCTTGCCGCCCAGCGGCTGCTGGGTGACCAGGCTGTAAGGCCCGATGGAACGGGCGTGGATCTTGTCGTCCACCAGGTGGTGCAGCTTCAGCATATAGATGTAACCGACCGTCACCTTCCGCTCGAAGGTCTCACCCGTGCGTCCATCGATCAACGTCACCTGTCCGGAGGAATCCAGACCGGCCTTGTTCAGCATGTTGACGATATCGGGCTCACGGGCCCCGTCGAAGACAGGAGTGGCAATCGGAACACCGTTCTCAAGGTTGCCGGCCAGTTCGAGGAGGCCCTCGTTGTCCAGCCCGGAAATCTCCTGCTTGTATTTGTCGTCATCATAGATATCGATCAGCTTGTCCCGCAGGTCATCCAGGTTGCTGTTGTCCCGGACCTCCTGCAGCATGTCGCCGATCTGCTGGCCCAATGCCGCACAGGCCCAGCCCAGATGAGTCTCCAGGATCTGACCAACGTTCATGCGGCTTGGAACACCCAACGGATTGAGCACGATATCCACCGGCTTGCCATCCTCGGTGTGGGGCATGTCCTCCATGGGGATGATCTTCGAGATCACACCCTTGTTGCCGTGACGGCCGGCCATCTTGTCGCCGGACTGCAGCTTGCGCTTCACGGCAATGAAGACCTTGACCATCTTCATGACGCCCGGGGGCAGCTCGTCGCCACGCTGGAGCTTCTCGACCTTGTTCTCGAAGCGCTTCTCCAGCTCCTTGACTGATTCGTCGAACTGCTTGACCAGCATCTCGATATCGGATTGCCGCGTGTCGTTCTTCACGGCAATCGACCGCCACTGACCCGGCGTATAATCGGACAGCACCGTCTCGGTGATCTTGGTGCCAGCCTTCATGCCCTTGGGGCCGCTCTGGACTTCCTCATCCAGCAACAGGTCCTTCAGGCGGTTGTAGAAGCTGCGCTCCAGGATGGCCTTCTCGTCGTCTCGGTCCTTGGCCAGACGCTCGATCTCGGCCTTTTCGATGGCCAGGGCGCGTTCGTCCTTGTCCACGCCGCGGCGCGAGAAGACCCGCACTTCGACCACGGTGCCGCTGACACCCGGTGGCAGGCGCAGGGACGTGTCACGCACGTCCGAGGCCTTTTCGCCAAAGATGGCCCGCAGGAGCTTTTCCTCAGGGGTCATCGGAGATTCGCCCTTGGGCGTCACCTTGCCAACCAGGATGTCGCCGGCATTCACCTCGGCCCCGATATAGACCATGCCCGCCTCGTCGAGATTGCGCAGGGCATCCTCGCCGACGTTGGGAATGTCACGGGTGATCTCTTCCTGACCCAGCTTGGTGTCGCGGGCCATGACCTCGAATTCCTCGATATGGATCGAGGTGAAGACGTCATCGCGCACGATGCGCTCGGAGATCAGGATGGAGTCCTCGAAGTTGTAGCCGTTCCAAGGCATGAAGGCGCAGAGCACGTTTCGGCCCAGAGCCAGCTCGCCCAGATTGGTCGAGGGTCCATCGGCAATGATATCGCCCTTCTCGACCACGTCCCCCATCTTCACCAGAGGGCGCTGCGTAATGCAGGAATTCTGGTTCGAACGCTGGAACTTCAGAAGGTTGTAGATATCGACGCCGGACTGCTCATGGTCAGTCTCGTCGGTCACGCGGATCACGATGCGGGTGGCGTCCACCTGGTCGACAATGCCGCCACGACGAGCACCGATGGCCACACCGGAATCCCGGGCCACCGTATCTTCCATGCCGGTTCCGACCAGTGGGGCCTCGCTCTGGATGAGCGGCGTCGCCTGCCGCTGCATGTTCGAGCCCATCAAGGCACGGTTGGCGTCGTCATTCTCAAGGAAGGGAATCAGGGCCGCTGCCACCGAAACAAGCTGCTTGGGCGAAACGTCGATGTAGTCGATTTCTTCCGGACGGGCCATGATGTAATCGGCGCCGCGACGGCAGGAAATCAGGTCGTCGACGAACTTTCCATTGTCGTCCAGGGTGGAGTTGGCCTGCGCCACGGTATAGCGCACTTCCTCCATGGCCGAGAGATAGATCACCTCGTCGGTCACGACACCGTTCTCGACCTTGCGGTACGGGCTTTCGATGAAGCCGTACTGGTTGATCCGTGCATAGGTCGCCAGCGAGTTGATCAGGCCGATGTTCGGACCCTCAGGGGTCTCGATCGGACAGATACGGCCATAGTGCGTCGGATGCACGTCGCGCACCTCGAAGCCTGCACGCTCACGGGTCAGGCCACCCGGCCCCAGGGCCGACAGGCGGCGCTTGTGCGTGACCTCCGACAGCGGATTAGTCTGGTCCATGAACTGTGACAGCTGGGAGGAGCCGAAGAATTCGCGCACCGCAGCGGCCGCCGGCTTGGCGTTGATCAGGTCATGGGGCATGACGCTGTCAATCTCGACCGAGGACATGCGCTCGCGAATGGCACGCTCCATGCGCACCAGGCCCACACGGTACTGGTTCTCCAGCAGCTCACCGACCGAGCGAACGCGGCGATTGCCCAGATGGTCGATGTCATCGATCTCACCGCGTCCGTCCTTCAGGTCGTGCAGGACACGCAGGATCTCCAGGATGTCTTCCTTGCGCAGGACACGCAGCTGGTCGTCGGTCTCGAAGCCCAGACGGGCGTTCATCTTGACGCGGCCCACCGGCGACAGGTCATAGCGCTCGGAATCGAAGAACAGGCTCTGGAACATGGCTTCCGCCTGTTCCAGGGTTGGCGGCTCACCCGGGCGCATGACGCGATAGATGTCGATCAAGGCATCCTCGCGCGTCATGTTCTTGTCGTTGGCAAGCGTGTTGCGCAGATAGGCGCCGACATTCACGTGGTCGATGGCCAGCAGCTGCAGGCTGTCGATCTTCTGCTCTTCCAGCTTGGTCATGATCTCGGCGGTAAGCTCGTCACCCGCTTCGACCAGAACCTCACCGGTATCCTCATTGATGCAGTCTTCGGCTACATAACGGCCCAGCAGATCATCGTTGGAGATCAGGACGTCCTTCAGACCTTCTTCGACCAGCTTCTTGGCCGCACGCGGCGTGATCTTCTTCCCGGCCTCGACAACGACCTGTCCGCTATCGGCATCCACCAGGTCGCTGATCAGTTTGACACCCTTCAGCTTCTCCGGCTCGAAGGGCGTACGCCAGCCATCCTTGGAACGACGAAAGGTTTCCTGTCCATAGAAGGCAGCCAGCATTTCCTCGGGCGACATGCCCTGGGCCTCGCTGGGCTCCACCGTCTTGCCTTCCTCAGCGCGCTCGGCGCGCAGCTTGGCTGTCGCCTCGCTGTCCAGCGCCATAAGCAGCGTTGTCACGGGCAGCTTGCGCCGGCGGTCGATGCGCACCTGGATGATGTCCTTGGCATCGAACTCGAAATCCAGCCAGGATCCGCGATAGGGGATCACCCGTGCTGCAAAGAGATACTTGCCCGACGAATGGGTCTTGCCGCGATCGTGATCGAAGAAGACACCCGGACTGCGGTGCATCTGCGAAACGATCACGCGCTCGGTACCATTGACAATGAAGGTACCATTCGCCGTCATGAGCGGCATATCGCCCATGTAGACGTCCTGCTCCTTGATGTCGCGAATGGAACGGGACCCGGTGTCCTCGTCCACATCCCAGACAACAAGCCGCAGGGTCACCTTCAACGGTGCGGCATAGGTCATGCCACGCTGCTGGCATTCCTCCACATCGTACTTGGGCTCTTCAAGCTCGTAGCGCACGAACTGCAGATCAGCACGCGCAGAGAAATCCTGAATCGGAAAGACCGACTTCAGAACTTCCTGAAGCCCGCTGTCGGTTCGCTCTTCCGGATTGATCCCCACCTGGAGAAACTGGTCGTAGGAGCTTTTCTGCACCTCGATCAGGTTCGGCATCTGGGTTACTTCCGGAATCCGTCCGAAAGATTTGCGAATCCGCTTACGACCGGTGAACGACATCGCCATGTCAGACCCTCGTTCCCACTTCTAGGCCATCCGGAATCATGGATGGCGTGTTTCCAAAATCCGGAAGTCCAACCGGACTTCCGTATGAACCCGTCTTTAACGCCCTGGCTCCCGAGGGGCGTTCCCGAAAGGGAATACCTACTACAGACGCAAAAAGCCGGTCCGGTGCGCCGCCCTTGCAGCGCACCGGCCGGATAGCTCCGTCCACCTGAAAAGGTGGGCTACTGTCACTTGATTTCGACAGTCGCACCAGCCTCCTCGAGCTTCTTCTTCATCTCGGCGGCCTCGTCCTTGGAAGCGCCTTCCTTGATGGCCTTCGGCGCATTCTCGACCAGGTCCTTGGCCTCCTTCAGGCCCAGACCGGTGATGCCGCGCACTTCCTTGATGACGTTGATCTTCTTGTCGCCGGCACTGGCCAGAACGACATCGAACTCCGTCTGCTCTTCCTCAGCAGCAGCGGCTTCGCCACCACCGCCACCGCCGGCAGCAGCCACTGCCACCGGAGCGGCAGCACTGACGCCCCAGTGCTCTTCAAGCTTCTTGGAAAGTTCTGCAGCTTCGAGAACCGTGAGCTTTGACAGCTCCTCTACCAACTTGTCTAGATCAGCCATTTTTCAATTCCTCATTAGGCTTGAGCTTGTAAAACTTCGCGTGCCGTCTCAAGCGGCCTCGTCCGTGGCGCCGTATGCCCCGAAAACACGGGCAAGCTGGCCAGCCGGTGCCTGCAGAACACCCGCCACATTCGTGGCCGGGGTCTGAAGCAGACCAACAATCTTGCCGCGCAATTCGTCCAGGGACGGTAGGGCGGCGAGCGCCTTGACACCGTCTTCATCGAGCAGTTCACCGTTAAGCGAACCGCCGATAATGGTCAGTTTGTCGTTCTTCTTGGCGAACTCCGCACAGACCTTTGCCCCGGCAACCGCATCGTCCGAGATCGCGAGTGCGGTCGGACCGGTCATCAGAGGCGACAGTGCCTGGAACTTCGTGCCGTCGAGAGCGAGCTTCGCGAGACGATTTTTCGTGACCTTGTAGTTGGCCCCTGCATCACGCGCTTTCCGGCGCAGCTCCATCGACTGTGCCACCGTCAGACCCTTTTGCTGGGTGACGACGACCGATGTTGCTGAGTCGAAACGCTCGCGCAAGGACGCAACCAACGCTTCTTTTTCTCTGCGGTCCACGTCTTTGCTCCCTCTGGAAAGCCAGAGTCGGAACCCTGGCATCCGGTTGCACGAGAACGGCTGCAAAAAGCACCCGTTCGGTTCGCCTGTCCTGGAAGCTCAAGCCTGCTCCGGCCATACAGCCGGAAGAAAGTCTATCGCTTCCTGTCTATGCAGGCCCAATGGCTTAAGATCCCTGGGGATCACCTGCAGTCTCGGACAGGTCGGAGCCGCCGAAGCGGCTCCTGCGCTCCAGGTCCGAAGACCCGGAGAATTCATCATGCGGCCTTGGCCGCACCACTCGTCGTGATGCTGCTTACATCCAGCCGCACACCCGGACCCATTGTCGACGAAATGGAGGCCTTCTTCAGATAGGTCCCCTTTGCGCCGCTGGGTTTTGCACGATTGATCGCGTCAACGAAGGCGCGGACATTCTCGACCAGCTTGTCAGCATCAAAGCTGGCCTTGCCTACACCGGCGTGAACAATGCCGCTCTTCTCGGCGCGGAATTGTACCTGGCCGGCCTTCGCCTCCGAGATGGCCGAAGCCACATCGTTGGTCACGGTTCCCAGCTTGGGGTTCGGCATCAGCCCACGCGGACCAAGCACGCGCCCCAGCTTGCCAACCACGGGCATCATGTCCGGCGTGGCAATCACGCGCTCAAAGTTCATATGGCCGTTCTGGATCTGCTCGGCAAGGTCATCGTCCCCGACAATATCCGCGCCGGCCTCCCGGGCCTCCTCGGCCTTGGCGCCTTTAGCGAAGACGGCCACACGGATGGTCTTTCCGGTTCCGTGCGGCAGGTTGGCGGCGCCGCGCACGTTCTGGTCTGCGTGCCGCGGGTCGATCCCCAGGCCGAGCGACAGCTCGATCGTCTCGTCAAACTTGGCGTTGGCGCGTTCCTTGACCAGCTTCACGGCCTCTTCCAGGCCATAATGCTTGTCACGGTCCAGGCCTTCACGCAGCGAGGTTACTCTTTTTCCTGTCTTGGCCATCGTCTTACTCCGTCACCTCGAGGCCCATGGACCGTGCGGTCCCGGCAATGATGTTGCAGGCGGAGTCAACGTCGTAGGCGTTGAGGTCCTCCATCTTCGCCTCGGCAATCTCGCGGATCTGATCCATCGAGACCTTGCCGGAAGTCGCCTTACCGGCCGTGGAAGAGCCCTTCTGCACTTTGGCAGCCCGCTTCAGGTAGTAGCTGGCCGGGGCCGTCTTCGTCACGAAGGTGAAGGAGCGGTCCGCATAGGCCGTGATGATGACCGGCGTGGGCGTGCCTGGCTCGATGTTCTGCGTCTCGGCATTGAAGGCCTTGCAGAACTCCATGATGTTCAGTCCGCGCTGACCCAGTGCGGGACCAACCGGGGGAGACGGATTGGCCTTGCCCGCCGGAATTTCGAGTTTGATGTAACCTACTATCTTTTTTGCCATTCTCTATACCCTTCGTATCAGGCAGCACGGTCCGGCCATGGCGGGCCTCCCGCGCGGAAACCAAGGTTCAAAAAGCTGGAATTCAGACTTTTTCAACCTGTGTGTATTCGAGCTCGACCGGAGTCGACCGCCCGAAAATGGAAACAAGAACCTTCAGGCGCGCACGCTCTTCGTCCACTTCCTCGACGGTCCCGTTGAAGGACATGAAGGGCCCGTCGGCCACGCGCACCTGCTCTCCAATCTCGAAGGTCACCGAGGGCTTTGGCCGCTCGACACCTTCCTGTACCTGGCGCAGCATGTCTTCGGCTTCCCTGTTGGAAATCGGGACCGGACGCCCCTTTGCCCCCAGGAAACCTGTTACCTTCGGCACCGACTTGACCAGATGCCAGGTCTCGTCGGTCAATTCCATCTTCACCAGGACATAGCCCGGGAAGAACTTGCGCTCGGTGTTGACCTTCTGTCCGCGACGGACCTCGACCACTTCCTCCATGGGAACCAGAACTTCCGTGATCAGGTCTTCCATGCCCTGGGCCGCAATCTGCTCGCGAATGCCATCGGCCACGCGACGCTCGAAACCGGAATAGGCGTGAACCACGTACCAGCGCTGTGCCATTCCTTAACCTCCCAGCCCGAGTATCTGACGGACCGAGAAGGACAGAACCTGGTCGACAACGAAGAAGAAGACAGCCGCCAGGAAAACCATGATGAAGACCATGATCGTGGTCACGATGGTTTCCTTGCGGGTCGGCCAGGTCACCTTGCGGATTTCCTGGCGAACCTCGCGTACGAACTGGCCGGGATTGGTCTTAAGCATGTAAATTCAATCCTCGAACGCCCTGACCTCTCAGCCGGACGGGTAAACGGGAAGGCCTCAGCCTTCCCGGAAAAACCGCATGGCAGGAGTGGAGGGACTCGAACCCCCAGCCCCCGGTTTTGGAGACCGGTGCTCTGCCAGTTGAGCTACACTCCTATTCAGCGTCAACAACGCCTCCGGACCTGCGTTCTAGCTATACCCGGTTAACTCTAGTCGACGATGGAAGCGACGACGCCGGCGCCGACGGTACGTCCGCCTTCGCGAATGGCGAAGCGCAGGCCCTCGTCCATGGCAATCGGTGCAATCAGCTCCACGTCCATCGAGACGTTGTCGCCCGGCATCACCATCTCCGTGCCTTCCGGAAGCGTGACAACACCCGTCACGTCCGTCGTACGGAAATAGAACTGCGGACGGTAGTTCGTGAAGAACGGCGTGTGACGGCCACCCTCGTCCTTGTTCAGAATGTACGCCTCCGCCTTGAACTTCCTGTGCGGCGTGATCGTGCCCGGCTTCGCCAGAACCTGACCGCGCTCAACATCATCACGACCAACACCGCGCAGCAACGCACCGATGTTGTCACCGGCCTCGCCCTGGTCCAGAAGCTTGCGGAACATCTCAACACCGGTCACCGTCGTCTTCCGCGTGTCATGCAGGCCGACAATCTCGACTTCCTCGCCAACCTTCACGACACCGCGCTCAACACGCCCCGTCACAACAGTCCCGCGACCCGAAATCGAGAACACGTCCTCGATCGGCATCAGGAACGGCTGGTCCTTCGGACGCTCCGGCGTCGGAATGTAGTCGTCAATCGCCTGCATCAGCTCAAGGATCGAATCATGGCCCAGCTTCTGGTCCGTGTCCTCGATCGCCGCCAGCGCAGACCCCTTGATGATCGGAATGTCGTCACCCGGGAAGTCGTAGCTCGACAGAAGCTCGCGTACCTCAAGCTCAACCAGCTCAAGAAGCTCCTCGTCGTCAACCTGGTCACACTTGTTCAGGTAAACCACCAGGGCCGGAACACCAACCTGGCGGGCCAGGAGAATGTGCTCGCGCGTCTGCGGCATCGGGCCGTCCGCGGCAGACACAACCAATATGGCCCCGTCCATCTGCGCCGCACCCGTGATCATGTTCTTCACATAGTCCGCGTGTCCCGGGCAGTCCACGTGCGCATAGTGGCGGTTCGCCGTCTCGTACTCAACGTGCGCCGTCGAAATCGTGATCCCGCGCGCCTTCTCCTCAGGCGCCTTGTCAATGGCGTCATACGCCATGACCTGACCCGTGCCAGACTCCGCCATCACCTTCGTGATCGCCGCCGTCAGCGTCGTCTTACCATGGTCAACGTGACCAACCGTCCCAATGTTGCAGTGCGGCTTCGTCCGCTCGTATTTCGCCTTCGCCATCTTAATCCAGACTTTCTGCTATCCGACTTTCTTGCTTCCTGTACAGGCCGCAAAGGGCCCAACGACTGATTCGGCA
>NZ_ATVH01000007.1 GCF_000420625.1 Fodinicurvata sediminis DSM 21159
CAGGCCCGGCAGCTGTCCTGCGCGCGCCTGGCGGCGCCAGCTCGAGAGGTGCTGCGGGCGCAGGCCGTGGCGCCGCGCCACCTCGGCAACGCGCGCATCCGGCTCAAACGATTCCGCGACAATCCGCGCCTTGGCCTCCTCCGTCCAACGCCGCCGGCCCGTCGGGCCCTCCAGCACATCAAGGCGCTCGACACTATGGTCGAACTCCTCCACTAACAAATGTTGGTCCATTTGGTATCCCGTATTTCGATAACACTGGGACCAACAGTAACCTATACAAACCCGCTACTGGAGTATGGGGCTCTCGCACCGCTTACGCAGTATCTGGAGGAGCGTCCGGTGCTCAAGGCCCTCTACGCGGCCAAGCAGCGCCTGATGCGCTTCCTGCTGATGAAGACCCTGAATGCCAAACGCGCCAAAAAGGTCCTGCTGCGCTTCCTGGCGCTCCTCGAGCAGTTTGACAAGAGCCCGGCCAAAGCCCTGGCCACGACGCTCCGCTCCTGGCTCGAGCCGATTGTCCGAATGTGGCGCTTTTCCAAATCCAACGGCATCACCGAGGGCTTCCATACCAAGATGGAGATGATCTTGCGCCGTGCCTTCGGATTCAGGAACTTCGAGAATTACCGCATGAGGGTGCTCGCCCTCTGCGGGTGGAATGGTATAATCAACCGGGTCTGATGAATGCCCATCCCCCGTTCATGGGGAAGAGCCGAAAAATGGTGAGCGCGGCTGGGATTGAACCAGCGACCCCTACGATGTCAAGAGTTGGGTCCCTCAATAAATCTCAGGAAAAACCGAAGCTTAAGGTACCTCGAATCTACTATATGATGGATTCTCACCGCAAAATTGACACCGCAAAGAAGAAGCAGGGGAAGCGTTCCGAAGGTTGAACTGCCCATTCAGTAGTCACTGTCTGGAAGCTCATCATATGATTGAGCTTGAGCAAGCCTGTCTTTCCCATAGTATTTGCAGAGAAATTCACGCGTAAATTTTCCGCTCTTTAGATCACGAGATAGTTCTGCTAACAGCCGATCATCAGGATTACCATAACCTCCTGCTCCAGGGCTTTGCATGACTGCTGTTTCTTCTGAATTGATCTTCATGGGGTGGGGTTTACCAGGGAGGGCTATCTCGGTGCCATCGGTACTGCGAACCCGGAACTCCCCAGGAGTACCATTTTTTCCGCCAAATAGTCCCCATGGTGCGTGTCGAAAGCGCTCGCCTGCGCCGGTGAACTCACAAGTGTGCTCGATGGGACGAATTTCCCTACATAGAGCAAGGCCTCCCCGATGCTCTCCAGCGCCCCCAGTATCGGCAGCAAAACCATAGGCTACCACCTGTAGAGGGTACTCGGTCTCTATTGCTTCGACCGGAAGATTGGCCGTATTTGCAATGTGCTGTTGTACACCATCTTTACCATCCTTGTAGGCACGAGCTCCACAACCACCGCCTAGGGTTTCAAGATATAAATAAGGACGGTTAGTTCGCGGATCTGTTCCTGAAAATATTGCTGTCGTATTGCTCCCATTGCTAGCAGCAATAACGCGATCAGGGATCGCACCTGCAAGCGAACCAATAACCGTGTCAACGACTCGCTGTGTGGTATGCGCTCGAAAGGCTACAGCAGCAGGAAAATAGGGATTCAGAACGCTACCCTCCGGAACCCTAACGCTGATTGCGTTGATCATTCCCTGATTGTTAGGAAGATTTGGGTCAAGTAATGCCTTCATAGCATAGCAGACAGCTGATACGGTAGCATTGTATGGGCAATTAAAATTGCCGATTACCTGGCCTGCTGTACCCTCAAAATCAAAAAATATCTTTTCCCCGGATACCGTGACACTTAACCGTATATAAATATCCTCGGTTCCTGCCCCATCATCATCAAGAACATCTTCAAAATAATAGGCACCATCAGGGATTCTTTTAATTGCCTCATGCATTCGCATTTCGGTACGGTGAATTACCTGATCAAATACAGATGTAAGCTGATTGGTTCCGTACTCCTCAAAAAGGCCCTTCATGCGCCGAGCGCCCAATCGGCATGCGGCTACTTGAGCATAGTAATCGCCGCGCCTTTCGTCAGGCATTCTTACGTTTAGTAGGAGCAGACGAAAGAGCTCGTCATTAAGCACTCCAGCTTCAAAAAGCCGAATCAAAGGAATACGAACCCCTTCCTGGTAGATATCTCGCATAGCTGCAGACATGCTACCCGGCGCCATGCCACCTATATCTGCGTGATGCGCGATATTGCAGGAAAAAGCTACAAGTTCACCTTTATGAAAAATAGGCATAGCAAAATTTACATCGGGAAGGTGGCTTCCGTGTGCAGCATAGGGGTCATTCGATATAAATATATCCCCATCGTATATCTCATTTTTCGAAAAGCGATCAAGTATAGAACGTACATTTCCTAGCATGGATGTAAGGTGAATTGCTTGAGTTTTTTCAGCCTGAACTATAATATTACCATCTGCATCCATAATGCAGGTGCTGTGGTCGTGCCGTTCCTTTATGTTTGTGGAATAGGCACTTTTCATAAGTGCAACATAAGTTTCGTCTGAAACAGAGCGTAGATTATTATGAATAACCTCTACTGTAATAGGATCGACCTTGTTGAATCTAGAATTCAGGCTATTTTTTTCAGCCATGGTTAACCTCAATAATTAGATTGCCAGAATTGTCTACTGTTAGCTTGTCATTGGGATAAAGGGGGATTGTGGTATCGAGCTGTTGTATTAGCGCAGGGCCGGTCATGCTGAGACCTGGAAAGAGGTTCTCGCGTTGATAGACTGGCGCGTTTACTGGGGCATGCTCGTCGAACCATATCTCCGTCTGATCGATTGCTTGAAGCCCATCCACAACCGAGGTCTCCCCATTGGTAGTGGCTTGTCGCTCTATCGAGGCTATGGCTCTGATATTTACAATTTCAACAGGATCACTTTCTGTATGGAAGCCATAAAGACGCTCGTGCTCTTGATAGAAATTCGCCTGAAGTGTTTCGAGGCTGATGTTTATGTTGTGTGCAGGCTCGCTAATAGCAGCTAAGGGGACAGGAACTTCGAAATTTTGGCCGACATATCGCATATCGGCTGTCAGCGTGATATCCCATTGGCTGGAATCGGCTTCTTGCTCCTTGAGCCAAGTACCAATGGAGCTTAGTAAGGCACTAGTTGTTTCATCCGTGCGCATTTGAGCGTCGGGTGCCTGCAAGGGAAGGGTGATCGTCTGCACGAAATCCTCTTTGACGCTAGCCGTATGAAGGCCAATTGCGCAAAGAATGCCAGGGTGCATGGGGATCATGATCTTTGAAATTCCAAGTTGGATAACCACGTCGCGGGCGTGCAGAGGACCAGCTCCACCAAACGCGACAAGTGTAAACTCGCGGGGATCTACACCGCGCTCAACAGAGATGCCGCGGATTGCACGTACCATGTTGGCAGTAACAATGCGTAAGATCCCCAAAGCTGCGGTCTCTATTGAAACGTCCAGACGCTCAGCGATCGGACGCAATGCATTTCGTGCTGCGCCAAGTTCGAGTGACATGCGTCCACTAAGAAGTTTTACTGACAATCTGCCGAGAACAGCGTTCGCGTCCGTGACCGTCGGCTCCATCCCACCCCGGCCATAGCATGCTGGACCCGGTTCGGCTCCGGCTGATTTGGGCCCGACTTTCATCAGCTCATCGACGTCGAACCAAGCTATAGAACCACCTCCCGCGCCTACAGTTGATACATCCACCATTGGAAGTCTGACCGGGAAGCCGCCAATTTCCCCCTGAAAGCTGAGGTTCGGTATAAGATCGCGGATTAATGATACGTCTGCGCTTGTTCCTCCCATGTCGAATGTGATCAGTCGATTGTGACCGGCTACGCGGCATGTCTCGATTGCGCCCGTGACGCCAGCTGCTGGTCCCGAAAGAGCCGTACGTACGGGGAAACGGTGAGCAGTATCGATGGGCATGAGGCCACCGCTTGACTGGCTAATTAGGATTTTACAGTCAGGACTTTCAGCAGCGATGCAATTTTGCAGATAATCGAGGTAGGCGGAGAGCCCGGGTTGTAGGTATGAGTTTAGGATAGTGGTGCTGAATCGCTCGTATTCCCGAATTTCGGGGCGCACCTCGCATGACATAGATATACAAAGGTCTGGTATGCGTTCGACAAGCGCCTCGGCCAACCTGCGCTCATGCTCAGGATTGCGAAATGAGAACAGCAGACAGATTGCTACCGCATTAACGTTTGCTGCACGAACTGATTTCACAATGCGAGTGATTTCCTCCTCAGTCAAAGAAGTTGCTACATTTCCATTCCACGATAGGCGTTCATGTGCTTCAAAACGAAGATGGCGTGGAACTAGAGGTGGCGGGAAATCACTGTGCATGTCATAGTTGTAGGGGCGCGTTTGCCGTCCGATTTCAAGAAGATCTTTAAAGCCTTCTGTGGTGACTAGTGCGACTCGAGCGCCGCTTCTCTGGAGCAAGGTATTCGTTGCTACTGTCGTCCCGTGCGTGACTTCTGATAGATCAGCTAATGAAAACCCGTATTTCGAGAGGCCTTCTTGGATCCCGGTCAAAATGGCTTTGGCGGGGTTGCTTGGCGTTGAAGGTGTTTTGTATACCCATGACGTTGGTATTCCATTGCTCTGAAAAAAAAGGTCGGTAAAGGTTCCGCCGACGTCCACTGCAACCTTGATTGTCATTGCTGACCTCCATTAAATACCGGGTGTATAAAAATGTCTTGTTAGATCATTCTGTCAAGTCATTCATTAGCACTCAGTGTTCAGCTTGACATTCTTGGCTGGAGGAGCTTACGCAATACCCGCATTTAGCTACAGGAAATGAAGATGATTGAGACAGCTGGCACGAAAGGACGTGGTCGTCCGAAAGGCACGGGTAGTCAGCGTGTCTATACAGCGATACGTGAACGTATAATTCGGCTCGAACTCGAGCCTGGTGCTGACATCGACGAGAAGAGTCTTGTGGAGGAGTTTCAGGTTTCCCGAACACCCATCCGCGAAGCCCTGATCAGACTTTCCTCAGAAGATCTTGTAACGCTACTTCCAAATCGTGGAGCGCGGGTTACAACCATAGATCTGGACACAGTACGCGAGCATTTCGAAGCAATGGAATTGTGCCAGCGGGCTTTGGCGCGGCTTGCTGCGTTACGGCACACCGTAAATGACTTGGAAGAGGCTCGTCGATATGCAAAGCAGTTCTCAAATGCAGCGGAGGACCAGGATTATCGCGCTATGGCTGAGGCAAACCGAAGGTTTCACATGGCTATGGCCGCTTGCGCACGAAACCGCCATTTTCTTAAGCTCTACGATTCCCTGCTTTCAGCAACACTGCGCCTTGCGCAAATCTCTTTGTCCACAGCACCGATACAGTTGACTGACAGTGAGGCGTATTATGATGAGATTGATGCCCAACACGAAAAATTAGTTGAGCTTGTTGCCATGCGGGACGCAGATGGAGCCGAAGCCTTGGCTAAGGATCACGTGCGTCTGTTCAGATCACGTATTCTTGCTTACATAGAAGACAACAGTATTGGTGACGTGGGCGCCGACTTGTCAGACAATTGAGCTTTAGTTAAGCGTTAGATTCATAGCACCTCAAGCAGCAGGCCTTCCCTTCATGCGCCTCTCGTGCTGTCAGTTTAAGGGCGGTAATGGTCTCTCGTTATCCGCCAAGTAATAGATTTTTCTGATCAGGTTACCGTGGGTGTGCCACATGCCGCCGTCGTGATCTTCTTTTTATCACCACGGCTGGCTGATCGACGCGGACGCCAGAAGAGGCGATCATGATGATGCAGGCTTTGTTAGCTTGGGTGATTCGTTCAGTTCCGCATGTGATGGATTGGGTTCAGTTTGAATCGTTGAGGCTGTGACGTCCAGGCTTTGCAGATGAACTCATAGGGCGTGAGTCCGCCCAACGTCTTCAGTCTTCGTGCGAAGTTGTAGGCTTTCACGAAGTCGTCGCGATGGGCATCCAGCTGGCTATGACTGTCATAGTGGAAGCGCTTAACGGTGGCGTCCTTGATGGTGCGGTTCATGCGTTCCACCTGTCCGTTCGTCCAGGGATGACCGATTTTGGTCAGGCGGTGCTCGATGCCGTTCTCGGTGCAAACCCGTCCGAAGATATGACTACTGTCATGGATATCCTCGGCATGCAGGGTGAATTGGACACCATTGTCAGTGAGCACTGTGTGGATCTGGTAGGGAACGGCATCAACCAGGTCCCTGAGAAACTGGGCAGCAGCCATTTTACCGGCCTTCCTGACCAGCTGGACAAAAGCGAACTTGCTGGTGCGGTCGATGGCGACAAAGAGATAGATTTTTCCTTCACCTGTGCGCAGCTCAGCAATGTCGATGTGAAAGTACCCAATCGGATAGCGTTTGAACTTGCGCTTGGCTGGCTTCTCTCCCTTCACATCCGGCAGGCGGGAGATGCCATGGCGCTGCAGGCAGCGATGCAGAGAGGATCGTGTCAGATGGGGGATGGTTGGCTGAAGGGCATAAAGGCAGTCATCCAATGGCAACAGGGTGTGCCGCCGAAAGGCCACGATCACGGCCTCTTCCTCGAGGCTGAGAACGCTTGAGGCTGGTTCCTTGGGACCAGTTTGCCTGTCCGTGACGGTCGCCCGCTTGCGCCATTTGAGAACCGTCTTCGGATTGATCCCATAGGTCTGGCGCAACTTCGCGGCCGAAGCTTCCGATCGCTGTATTGCAGCTCTGATGGCGTGCGTGGTCGTGGCGCAGCTGTGTAGAACTTTGCCAATAGAATTTGCTGCATCCCCGCATGAGGGATGCAGCAAAAAAACAGCGACAAACACCAAATCAGTATAGGGCAAAGCTTCCTTGACAGGTGGATTTTTGCCGGATACATAAAAATACCTGTTGTATAAAAATAGAGATTCACGATACCATTTCTCATATCCTCGGTGCTTGAATGAGCTGGGTATCGAGTAGCAGTGCATATAATCAGATAAGCGAAATCCACGCTGGGAGGCAAATAATGAGTATACGCAACATCTTTGCTGCAGCTGTTATTGGGGCCGTGGTTGTTCCCGCAGGCTCTAGTGCTCAAGATTCGGAACTGACCTGGGACATGGCAAATGAATATGGTGCATCAACACTTATGGGACAGGCGGACCAGAAGTTTGGTGAGTTTCTTTCTGAGGAAAGCGAAAACCGTATTGAGGTTGTTAATCAGTACGGTGGAGCTCTCGGTATAAAGTCCAACGATATGCTGTCTTCCGTGGGTACTGGGGCAATACCTCTCGGAAATTTTCCGATCCAGTCAGCAGCAGGCACAAACCCACTTTTTCTTGTCTCGAACCTGCCATTCCTTGTGAGTGATCCAGATGAAGCTTTTGCCCTGCAGGATGTCATGCGGCCATACTTGGAAGATATTTTCTTACAGCACGGTGCCAAGCTCCTATATCTGTCGAATTGGCCATCTGTTGGCATTTGGGCCAACGACCCTATCAATGGCCTTGCGGATCTCGAGGGTGAGAAAATTCGGACAAATGACGTAATGGCAACGGAGTTTTTCAAGAAGGCGGGTGCACATCCTTTGCAGATACCTTGGACCGACGTAATCCCGCAGCTTCAGGCAGGTGCGATCTCAATGGTTCATACATCCAGCGCGGGAGGGATTTCCGTAAGTATGTGGGAGCATCTATCTGCCTACACAGATATTGGAATGATGATGTCAGCTAATGCTGCCATCATTAATCTCTCAACATATGAAAAACTAGATGCAGAAGAAAAAACAGCTTTAGATACAGCTGCCCAAAGAACAGAAAAATGGGTTCGAGAGAAATTCAAAAGTGACATCAAAGAGCACGAGATCACTATGCAAGACAATGGCATGGAGATCCTAACCGTGGATGATATTTCTTCAGAGGCCATGGCCGAGTATAGTTCGCTCAGCGAGGAATTGATTAATGAGTGGCTTGAAGATACGGGGGAAAATGGCCAAAAGCTTCTTGATGAGTATTTAGAAGAGACGGGCAAAAGTCTCTAATCAAACTAATTTTCTTATCATCGACGAGACAGTTAAACTATGAAGAATACGTCAGGATCCGTCGTTGATAGCACTATCATTTGCTTCGATCGGGCCGCTGGGGGGCTGGCAACAGTCGGCTCTGTCCTAGCGGCCCTTTCGGTCGCTTACTCTGCCATACATATCCTTCTGGACATGGCACTTCGTGTTTTTGGCGGCACATCAACATATGTCATGGATGAGTTCGTTGGTTATGCCGTAGCCTGCTCTGTCTTTCTGGCAATGGGGAAAGCACTGAGGGAAGGTGCGCTGATACGAATGTCTGCTCTGTTGGAGCAAACGGTAGGTCGGACACGTCTTTTACTAGAGATGCTCAGTTCTCTGGCAGCTATCGGAACCATTTTCTTTGTTCTGCATTACCAATGGCTTGCTGTGGAGCGTGCTCTGTTATTGGGCACCACGAGTTATACGGCAGCTAAGGTTCCATTGTGGATACCCAAAGCTCTGATTATGGCGGGCTTGTTTATTTTATTAGTTGTGCTTGTGGCGCATTTCTTTTCGTTATGTCGTCCAGCACTGCGGTCAGTCGCACTTTCTAGAACAACCTCTCAGAAAACCGGTGAGTAATGGACCCCCTTCTCACAAGCGCACTCGTTGTCCTGCTGATCCTATTTTTATTGTCCATGGGTCTCTGGGTTTTTGCTAGCTTGTTACTGGTATCAATGATCAGCCTTTTTGTATTCGCGGATTTTTCTCTTTCGCGTATTGGTTTGATTATGGAGCCCAATATTTGGAACGCGGCCACAACGTGGGAGCTTTCTGCAATCCCTCTTTTTATCTGGATGGGAGAGTTGTTTTTTAAAACCCAGATATCGGAGCAGCTTTTCCGTGGCCTACTCCCATGGGCTGAGCGAGTTCCTGGCAGGCTTCTTCATACAAATGTAGCAGGTAGTAGTCTTTTTGCTGCTGTTAGTGGGTCAAGCACTGCCACTACGGCGACCGTTGGAAAGATTACACTCTCTGCGCTGCGAGAGCGCGGATATAGTGATTCACTTTCTGTTGGATCACTCGCTGGGGCAGGTAGTCTCGGGATCTTAATACCACCGTCAATCCCCATGATTGTGTATGGCATCCAAGCGGAGGTCTCAATTTCTCGCCTCTTCTTAGCTGGTTTATTACCAGGCTTACTATTGGCTATTGTTTTCGGTGTTTATATTATGATTATAAGCACGATTCGTCCAGGAATCGCTCCATCGGGCGCTGCAGAGATTTCTGGTCGTTGGTTCTTCCGAAGCATTATCGATCTCGCTCCAATCCTAAGTCTCATCTTTGTAATCATGGGCGCGATTTATACAGGATTTGCGACTCCATCAGAAGCTGCCGCATTAGGGTTGTTCGCTGCGATCCTACTACTTTGCATCATGCGGCAGCTTACGGGCGCGTTGCTCATTTCTACATTAGTATCGGCTGTCAAAACTTCTTGTATGATTGGCTCAATCCTGATCTCGGCTAGCTTTCTGTCAGCGGCCTTTGGTCTTCTTCACATTCCTGTGGAAGTGGCTCAAACTGTTGCCGCGTTAGATCTATCTCCTGTGATGTTGCTGATTTGTTTATCATTGGTCTACATCTTCTTGGGCTGTTTGTTGGACGGCATATCGATGATAGTCATGACATTACCGGTCGTGCTCCCACTCGTTATTAATGCAGGTTTCGATCCAATTTGGTTCGGTGTCTATCTTAT
Source organism: Fodinicurvata sediminis DSM 21159 (assembly GCF_000420625.1). Classification (NCBI taxonomy): domain Bacteria; kingdom Pseudomonadati; phylum Pseudomonadota; class Alphaproteobacteria; order Rhodospirillales; family Rhodovibrionaceae; genus Fodinicurvata; species Fodinicurvata sediminis. Next base: position 9,750 of record NZ_ATVH01000007.1, read on the forward strand.
GATAATGATAGAACTTGCGATGATTACTCCCCCAATTGGTTTTAATCTATTTGTAATACAAGCTCTCAGTGGTCGTAGTATTGCTGGTGTTGCTCGATCAGCGGCGCCCTTCTTCTTTCTAATGGTAATTGTTACCGCCTTACTTGTGGCAATTCCAGAGATTGCGATGGGATTACCTGAACTTCTTATGGGACGATGATGTAGGTACTATGATGCAGCCAAACATTGTTAAGATTGGGTGCTGTGCCGGTTTCTCAGGCGATCGATATGATGCCGGAGTTCCTGTTGCGGAAGCGTTAGCATTAGCTGACGGTCCAGCGTACCTTATGTACGAAACGCTAGCAGAACGAACACTAGCTTTAGCCCAGATCCAGCGTCGCTGCGATCCGGAGGTTGGCTATACACCGTACCTAGCGGATTTCCTCCGGCCGGTACTCCGCACCTGCCTAGAAAATGGTATTCCGATCGTTGGAAACTTTGGGGCTGCAAATCCGCCGGCTGCGGCGCGTCGTATTCTGGCTCTTGCTAATGAACTGAATCTTTCTACTCCTTGTGTAGCCACGGTAGAGGGAGACGATGTTCTAGAGAGCTTTGGGGAAAGGACTATTCGTTCCTGGAACAATGATGAAAAACGAGATCTTACTGGTTCCCGCATCATTGCTGCTAATGCTTACTTGGGTGGTCGCCCAATAGCTGATGCCTTATCTGATGGCGCTGATATTGTTGTGACCGGACGATGCACAGACAGTGCACTTGCTGTCGGACCATTGATACACGCGTTCGGCTTGCAACATGATGAATGGGATCGTCTTGCAACAGCTGTGCTAACTGGGCATTTGCTGGAATGTGGGGCTCACGTGACAGGCGGATATTTTGCAGATCCTGGATATAAGGACGTTCCCGGTATGGCTTCGATCGGCTTTCCGATTGCGGAAGTCAGTGCAGATGATATTGCGACAATTACAAAACCGCCGAGAACAGGAGGGTTAGTATCCGCCGCCACAGTAACGGAACAGCTACTTTACGAAATTCACGACCCCTCTGCTTATCTCACACCAGATGTGCAACTAAATATGACAGATGTAGAGGTGGAGGATCTCGGCGAAAACCGAGTGCGCGTAATGGGGGCCCGTGGAGCTCCTCCTCCTGGAAAATTAAAGGTAACTGTATCTATAGAGGGTGACTTCCTTGCCGAGGGTGAAATCGGGTATAGCGGATTGAATGCGCTCGCGCGAGCTAGGCTAGCTGCCCGCACTCTACTTGAACGTATCGAGCTTCATGGTTCGAATTGTGCTGTCCGGTGCGATATAATTGGTGCTGCAAGTATTCATGACAGCATCTACAGCCGTCGATGGCAAGAAGACAGTGTTCCGAGTGAAGGAGACTACCGCGTGCGATTGGCCGGGAGTACACAAAATCGAGCTGAAGCAGAGAATGTCGCTCGTGAAGTTCTTTCACTATATGCCAATGGTCCTGCTGGAGGAGCAGGTGTGCGGTATTGCGTTACACCGCGCGTTCATACTCTTTCAAGCTACATATCTGCTGCAGATATAAAACCAAAAATTACATTCTACGGACAGAGGAAATGACAACCGACATGTCTTTTCCATCTAACACCGCTCCACTTCACAGACTTGCTCATGCTCGCGCTGGTGACAAGGGTAACAGGTTGAATGTAAGTGTAATTGCTTATTCTAAGAATGATTTTGAGCTGCTTCGTGAGCAGGTCACACCACAGCGAGTGAAGACACTGTTTGCGGATCGCAACGTCCAAGTGGTTACACGCTATGAGCTCCCGAAGTTAGGCGCAATGAACTTTGTGATTGATGAGGCTCTTGAAGGAGGTGTCAACAAGAGCCTAAATCTTGATGGGCACGGAAAGTCGCTTTCATTTCGAATACTTGAGATTGAAATAATACTATTTTCCTAATTTTTTCTTATAGTTTTATTTTACAGCGACGTGACCCCAAAGCTTCATCCATTTGGGACTGGAATCGTTGGTTGATTGATCTTGCCCCCAAGTTTGGACCAGCCGGAGCGAGAAAATTCCGGCTTCCTGGCCTCAGGGCAGGCATGCCTGCCCTGAGGCAACTGCCAGTTCCATCGGGGACTTGTCGCCGAGGGAACTGTGTGGGCGGACTTCATTATACAACTCGGCAACCGAACGCCCACAGGACCACCCAACGCGAGCTTCTTTACCCTTGGCATCCCTGGGCGGGCCATCAAGTCCATATTCATAAAGTGATCGATAAGAATGATGCAACGGTCTTCCGCTGCAGTCTTTCGGGCCGGGCATCCGATCGGTGGTTGGAAGTTCCTGCGTGGATGTTTGATCGAGTTTCCAGCGCGCGCTGGCAGATCACGGCTGCACCGTATGTCGAGTTTGCTGCGCTTGGCGCCTTGGCGGTCCTGCTTCGGGACACGAGTACCACATCACAAATGCAGGAGATGGGCGCAATATTGAACTCTCACGAGGCGAATCGGGGAGATATCCATGCCGCGCCCATCCACGAAAGACCAGTTCGACCTGTTCTCAAAGCCGAACGATGCCAAGATGGTGGCGACACCGCAATGGCAGGCGCTGCCGGCGGAGACACGGCGGTCAGTGACGACGCTTATGGTGAGCCTGATCCTCGCTCACATCGACGGCGAGCGCACTCCCGGACAGGAGGAAACGCGTCATGATGCATGAGAAGATTATGACGCACCATCTGGAGCGCAAGGCGATCTTGTATGTACGGCAGTCGTCCGCCCATCAGGTGCTGCACAATCGCGAGAGCGGCACACTGCAATATGCCATGCGCGACCGCCTGACGGCACTCGGCTGGTCTCGCATCGAGACGATCGATGACGATCTCGGCCGTTCTGCCGCCGCCGGCGTCGCACGCGCGGGCTTTGACCGAATGGTCGCCGAAGTCTGCCTCGGCAAGATCGGGGCGGTGGCAGCGCGCGAGGTATCGCGCTTTGCCCGTAACAGCCGCGACTGGCAGCAGCTCATCGAGATGTGCCGCGTCGTCGACACTGTGCTGATCGACCAGGAGACGGTTTACGCGCCACGTCAGGGCAATGACCGATTGCTGCTGGGGCTCAAGGGAAGCCTCAACGAATATGAACTCGATCTACTACGCCAGCGTTCGCTCTCGGCCCGCTACGAGAAGGCCCGCCGGGGTGAACTTGTCGTTGCAGCCCCAGTCGGCTTTGTGAAGGTCGGGGACCGGCTCGAGAAGGATCCCGACCGCCGCGTGCAGGAGGCGATCATCCTGGTGTTCGACAAGGTTGCTGAATTCGGCAGCGCCCGGCAGGCCTTGATGTGGTTCCTCGAACATGGACTGGATCTGCCAGCAAAACGCAATAATGGCGAGGTGATCTGGCGCAGGCCGAGCTACGCAACCATCCATCGGATGATCGGGAATCCGATCTACGGTGGCGCTTATGCCTATGGTAAAACTCGTACTGCACCGGGGTTTGGTCCGTCACCCGCTCACACAGGTGTTCGACGCAAGGCGCGCGAAGAATGGCTGGCACTGATCCCGGATGCCCATGAAGGTTATGTCAGCTGGGAAAGGGCAGAGACAATCCGAAAGATGGTGAGCGACAATGTATCCACAAGCCGACATCATGGAGCGCCCAAGCATGGCGACGCGCTGCTCGCCGGGCTTGTTCGTTGCCGGCGCTGTGGCCGTAAGCTCACGGTGCGTTACACGGGTACCAAGCACAACATCCCGCGCTATTCCTGCTGGCGGGGGCTGCTCGACAATGGCGAACCGCGCTGCATCGCTTTCGGTGGGCTGCGCGTCGATGATGCGATTGAGCAAGCACTCCTGTGTGTCGTCGAGCCTGGCGCGGTAGCTGCCGCTGCCGAGGCCGAAACACAGGCAGTCAGTCGCCGCGATCAGGTCCGGGATTCCCTCAGCCGCGATCTGGAGGCTGCCCGCTACGCCGCCGAGCGGGCTTTCCGGCAATATGACGCGGCCGATCCCGAGAACCGGTTGGTTGCGGCAGAACTGGAGATGCGATGGAACCGTGCCCTCGCGCATGTAGGCGAGATCGAGGGCAAGATCGCCGCACACGACAACGCCACGCCAGGACCATCACCCGTATTGGCAACGGATATCACGGCACTGGCTACAAACCTCTGGACTGTCTGGTCGGCACCGACGACGGATGCCAGGCTCAAGAAGCGCATCGTGCGCAGCGTCATTCAGGAGGTGGTCGCCGACATCGACGATGAAGCCTCCGAGATCGTCCTGTTGATCCATTGGGTTGGCGGCGCCCATACAGAACTGCGCCTGCCGAAGCGGCGCCGTGGACAGCGCAACAGCACCGCCGACGACATTATCGCAGCCATCCGGCAGCTGGTGCTGATCGCCGGCGACGATCTGATCGCCGGCATTCTCAACCGCAACGGCCTGGTGACCGGGCACGGAAATCGCTGGACACGCGAGCGGGTCACGGCACACAGGTCCCATCACAAAATCCCGGTTTTCCGGTCGGCGCCGGACGGGAACGATCCATGGCTAAACCTGAACAAGGCGGCGCGCCTGCTCGGCGTTGCACCGAAGACCCTCAGACTTGCCGCCGAAGCCGGCGAGATAAAGGGGGTCCACCCCTTGCCGGATGGTCCATGGATCTTCAACCGATCGGAACTTGGAAAACCGCAAGCCCAGCAGATCGTTTGCCGGGCCCGGAAGAACCCAAAGTACCCCACGGGATCGCATCCCGATCAGCAAACCCTATTCCCTGCAAAAACATAGAGAGATGGGTGTTATGAAACAGGATTGTAA
>NZ_ATVH01000008.1 GCF_000420625.1 Fodinicurvata sediminis DSM 21159
GTCAGCAAGGATCTGGACCTCTGGGCCTACATGAAGGGCGTTGAACTGGACTATTCGCGCCCTGGCAAGCCAACGGACAATGCCTTCTCGGAGTCCTTCAACGGCCGGGTACGTGAAGAATGTCTGAACGTCTATTGGTTTTTGAGCCTGGCTGATGCACAGTCAAAATGTGAAGCGTGGCGGACGGATTATAATGAAGTTCGCCCACATAGTTCCATTGGCGACAAAGCCCCGATGGAACTGGCAATTGCCTCAGGGCAGGCATGCCTGCCCTGAGGCCGAACAGCCGGAATTTTCTCGCTCTGGCTGGTCCAAACTTGGGGGCAAGGTCAAGCTTGGGTCCGATTCCAGCACCACTTGGAGGATTTTCAAGGGGTCAGGTCAATGGTGATGAAGGATGATGAAAATCGAATCGATAAGCCATTAAAGTTGCAAATGGGTGAAAATTTAGAGATTACGTCATTCTAAAAAATAATTTAATATTTCTTTTGAAACCCGCTCTGGAATTTCTGTTAGAACGCCATTCTTCATTTCACGAAATATAACTAGATGACTGTTTGGGATTGTCTCGGAAATGCAGCGAGCAACCTCTGCATCACAGCCGGAAGCGTATTCGCCGGTCATAACGAGAGTCGGCATGGAAAGATCTGGTAGCCTTGCATCTATGTCGGTGTGAGTATAGAGAGCGTAGGCGTTAATGAAGACCTGCTCGCTAATACTAGTCAATTGCTCAAGTCGTGCCTCTAGGGCCCCAGGGTGTGTAGTTACAAAAGAATCTGTGTACCAGCGTCTTACTAACCCTGACATTGTTTCTTTCACCCCTTGCTCCTTAAGTTGAGCAAGCAGAGATTCACCAGCTGATCTTGCACTATCGTTTCGCGCTGCCGGTGCTGCAATCATGCACAGCTTTTCGATTCGTTCTGGAAAACGATATGCGTATTCGGCTGCGACAAGCGCTCCTAAAGAATGGCCGACAAGATAAAAGCGGTCTAACTCAAGGTGAGACCGAAGTTCTTCCAGGTCATTTATAAGAAGATCTAATGTAAATGCCTCATAATACTTGTGCGAGGCTCCATGTCCTCTAAGGTCATAGGAGATGCATTGGAAACTGCTTTCCAAGGGTTGGATCGTTGCATTCCATATTTTGTGCGTAGAACCGTTGCCATGCACAAAAAGAATAGTCGGCCCTTCCCCCTGTGTATAGTATGCAAGCGTTGCCGTGCGACCTTGGTATCTCATTTAGCTGTCCTTGGCAGCCTTCGTTTTTCGGCTCACCAACTGTCCGGCACTTCCCCAATTCTCAGGTGAGTAGTTGTTAATCACGACTTGGACAGATTCCTTTGTGCCGCCGCAGCTATGTACAAAAGACTCTGTTAGTTCATGGACTAGTTTAGCTTTTTGTTCTTCATTTCGGCCTTCAAACATTTCAACACGAATAATGGGCATTCTATTGGCTCCTAACTGTGGGTGAATTCTATTAATAGTATTTATTTGTCGTTTTTAGAGGCTTGGCCTGTGGTCGACTGCACAACGCAGACTACGTTGGAACCTGTCCGTTTTTGCTACAATGGGTAGAATTTTGCTGCGGAGGCCAAGCAATTTCTGAGGCCAGCGTGTTCCGAAATAACCGTAGAGGTAAGACATTCTTTGGGTTTTATCGATGTACGGACGTTCCATTTTTTCCCAGTGGGCTAAAGCAGCTGGAATATCTTCTTGTGCTGAAACGGCCCTTGCGAGGACAGTACCATTTGTGATGGCAACACAAGCACCTTGTCCAAGATTTGGCGACATGCCATGAGCAGCGTCGCCCACTATGCAGACATTGCCACGTGACCAAGCAGAACAGAATACATTGAAGAATGGGCGCCAATATTCTTCTGGATGCTTGGGGAGACGTTGCAGGTACTTCTTATAGATCGGATGACTTTCTGCCCAGGCCTCCAAGTTGAATGGCTGCTGCAGACGACCTGCCGTGTCATGCTCTGGGCAACACAAGAATACGTAATGATGGTCCTTGCTCGCTGCAGCCATGCCAATGCGGCGACCACCATTCCACATTTCAATCCGTTGATTATTCAGACCATCATCTTCCTGTCGAGGAATCAGGTGGCGTCCACAACCGTCCTTCAGGTCGACAATGCGTTCCGTTAGACGTATTGAATCGCGCACTCGGGAAAAGACCCCATCGGCTCCGACTACCAGATCCACTTTGGGACCGTACCCATCAGAAAACTCTAAACGCCCCTCAGGATCAGCTCCCAGAACACGGGAGTTTGTGACAATCTCCACACCTTCACTGATGGCCTGTTCTGCCAATATACGGTGTAGTTCGGTGCGCAGGATTACGATAAGTTCTGGATCCGGATCGTGATCTCTTCGGATCTTAACTTCCTGGGCTTTGTGATCCTGCAGTAGACGTGGTTTCTCAGAGCGTACTCCGGTAGCAGCCACCTTGTCATAGACACGTAGTTCCCTCAGTGCATCTAATGCATTTTGCCAGAGATAGATGCCGGCGCCGATTTCGCGAAGGTCTTTTCCCTTTTCATGGACTCTTACGTTCCAGCCTTGCTGGGCGAGTGCCGTTGCTGCTGCCAATCCGGCCAATCCCGCCCCAGCAATTTCGGCTTCCCGTGTCCTGCTCATATCCTAATTTCCTCTGTTTGGGTAGATACGCTGGCTTTTTTTACGAACGATGCACCAGCCAGGTGCTGGCTCAGCCGTTTCTTGTAACCAGTGACATGTTCCTCTGTGTGGCTGCGTCCAAAACGGAGAATCTGGTTATACGTGGCTGATAAAGTGACGGATCTCCGATGCGACCTGTTCTGGTGCTTCAGCCAGGATTGAATGCTTCAGACCTTTGAGGATGACGAGCTTAGAATCCTCTAATTGGCTGTGTATGAATTCGTTGAGGCGCGGGTTGCAACCGCCATCGAGTTCACCTGTCAGGACGAGTGAAGGCGCTGAAACTTCATGCAGCCACGGAGCCATTTCTGTTTCAGCATAGATATGAAAGACATTGAGGAAGACGTCGGGGTTGGTGCCCACAACTTGTTTCAGGCGTGCTTGAACAACGTCTGGGTTGGCGCGAGCGAAGTCATCTGTGTACCAACGGTCAACCAATGTCTCCAGGACATTGCCAATGCCTTCGCTTTCCATTCGGGCAACGACGCCCTGCACCTTTTCCTTGTCGTTTTCCGTGCGGCCGGCAGCCGTAGACAGTAGGGAGAGTGTTTCCACATGATCTGGGTATTCTCGGGCATAGGCGGGTCCGATCATTCCACCGAGAGAGTGGCCGGCGATATGCATCCGGTCGAGGCCCAGCTTCTTCCGCAAGGCTTCCAAATCCTCCACCAGTTCATCGAGACCGAATGATTCACCCGGCAAAGGTGCGTCTCCATGTCCACGTAGATCATAAGAGATGCAAAGGAAGTCTGATTTCAGGTTCTCGACAACGCCGTTCCATGCGGCGTGAGATGCTCCGATACCATGCACAAGAACTAAGGGATCCCCCTGGCCGTTTTCCCAATGGGGGCAATCGATTGAAGCAGCCATGTTTGAAATTTCCGATGGAATTCGAGTTAAGAGTAAAACCAAACGCGGGGTTTGCCCGCTGTTATTGACTATCTAAATTCGATATCCAAAAATCGGTCAAACGAATAATTTTGATTGTGATATCAATAAAAATAATAATAACCGCTCATCAATTTTATTAAACAAACCATAAAAAATATCGATTTGATTTGTTTCTGAGGGTTTGCTTGGCTTAATTTAATGGTACTGAAATAAGAGCAGGGGAACCTTTCGTTTTGCCCTAAAAAAGAGGGGCAGACGAATCAGTCGGAGGTGAAATCGGCGATGGAGGCCCGCTCCCTTATGGGGACCGGAGTGTCTATCGGTTTGTCTCAGACGCTCGTGTGAACGTTAACAGGGGCGCCACTTTATGGCAGTCAAGCTAGAAACGAGAGACCTTTACAAGGTCTATGGGGGGCAGCCGGAGACTGCACTCTCACTGGCCACGCAGGGGCATCATCCCTCTGAGATACTTGAAAAAACAGCGCAAATGCTTGCAGTTTCGAATGTCTCCTTCAAGGTGGATGAAGGTGAGATCTTCACGATTATGGGACTGTCTGGTTCTGGTAAGTCTACCCTGGTGCGTTGCCTGAATCGTTTGATTGAACCTACCTCCGGATCCATTTTGATCGATGGGGAGGAGATTTCTTCCAAGCATCGCTCTCAGCTGCGCGAATTACGGCGTAGAAAACTCACTATGGTTTTCCAGAATTTCGCGCTTCTTCCGCACAAGTCAGTTCTGGATAATGTCGAGTTTGGACTCATGCTGCGCGGCGAACCAAGAAAAGGGCGCCGCAAAAAGGCAGGAGAGGCACTGGAACAAGTCGGTCTTTCGGCATGGGCCCAGCGGTACCCCGACAATCTCAGTGGTGGCATGAAACAACGTGTTGGACTGGCGCGCGCCTTGGCCAGCGATGCGGATATCATGCTGATGGACGAACCTTTTAGTGCCCTTGATCCGCTGATCCGCGCAGATCTCCAGAATGAATTGCTGAGGATACAGCGCGAGATCAAGAAAACGATTGTGTTCATTACTCATGATTTCCAGGAGGCGGTAAAGCTCAGCGACCATGTCGCCATGATGCGCGACGGAGCCTTTGTCCAGATAGGCAGTCCGGAGGAGATCGTTCTCAATCCCATCGATGACTACGTGAGAAACTTTGCGAAGGATCTGGATCGTGCTCGCGTTATTACCGCCGGCACGATGTCCGGCTTCGGGCTCGATGCGATCGCAGCCAGTACGCCTGCCGCTTCGGTGCTGGAGATCATGACCCAGGCCAGCAGAAATTGCGTGGTTGTCATGAATGCTTATGGGAAATCTGAAGGATATGTATTCCGCAAGGATATTGAGTTGCAGGCTGAGCTATTTGGCAAAGTAGCGAAGGATTTCTGCAACGGAACCAAGGTGAGAGAGGTGGTTGCTTCAGATCCTCTCATAAACGTGTATCCTCTCTTTCAAGACGGTTTTCCATTGGCCGTTCTGGATGAATCAGGGCGCGTTACCGGTACGTTCGATGCAAACGATGTTTTGGTCCACTTGGCCGATCCGGATCAAGTCTCGAGAATACCTGGAACGGGAGAGGGCTCACAGGCCTCGATCTCGGTTTCGTCCATTCCAGACAGAGCAAACTGATAATGAAGGGCTGACCTGAGATGAGCCGACTGCCCGAAGAATATCAATTACCAGTTGATGATGTTCTAAATATATTCGTCAACTGGTTGGTCGTTGAATGGCGGCCAGTGTTTCAGGCCATACGTTGGCCAATTGCACATGTGCTCGATGGGGTTCAAGAATCCCTGCTTGCTCTACCTTTTTGGGCAATGGTGTTGGTTTTTCTGCTTGTCGGCTGGTGGTCTGCTGGAATTCGGGTTGGCCTCTTTTCGGCATTCGCATTTTTGGCCATCGCCTTCATGGGAGTCTGGGACGAGGCGATGACAACCCTCTCCATTCTGATGACCTCTCTGGTCTTCTGTGTGGTGGTAGGGATACCAATCGGCATATTGGCGGGAAGAAGCAACGTTCTTTGGGCTGTTTTGCGCCCAGTTCTTGACGTCATGCAGACGACACCATCTTTCGTGTATCTGGTTCCTGTTGTCATGCTGTTCGGCATCGGAACAGTGCCGGGGGTGATTGCAACGATCATTTTCTCGATTCCACCAATAATCCGCCTGACGAACCTTGGCATGCGACAGGTGCCAACCGAAACCAAGGAAGCAGGTGAAGCCTTCGGGGCAACTGAATGGCAAGCTTTAGCGCATATTCGTTTCCCTTTGGCGCTTCCTTCCATCATGGCTGGCCTCAATCAGACTTTGCTCATGTCCATGGTCATGAGTGTGATCATCTCAATGATCGGCGCGGAGGGGCTCGGGCTTATCGTCCTCCAGGGTATCGGCAAGCTGGATGTAGGTCTTGCTGGTATCGGTGGCATCGGCATCATTCTCCTCGCCATTACACTTGACCGTATTACCCAGGGATTGGGCGAGCACGCGAGGTATCTGCACGGTGAGTCCGGCACCGCGTCATTTCTGAAACGGATCAGAATGGTGATCCTTCCGGACAGGACAACAATCAATCCCTAGAAAAAAGCATTAGTGAAATAACAGGAGGCAAAATATGATACTCAAGCAATATACAACGAAGGCTGTAACGGCCTTAAGCGTCATTTTTCTTGCGGCATCTGGTGTGAATGCATTGGCGCAGGATCTACCCGGGGAAGGCAAGCAGGCGAAACCTGCACGACCTAACTGGGATTCCTTCTGGTTTGGTCAGGAGATTCTGGACCAAGGTATGGAGCGTCTGGGTTATGAAGTCGATACCCCTAAGACTTTGGGCGTACCGGCCATTTTTACCTCTATGGCACGCGGCGATCTCCACTACATGGCGGATACCATTTTGCCAAATCATGCATCTATATACGCAGAGACGGAAGGTGAGGTCAGGCGGATCGGGCCACTTATGGATCCAGGTACTATCCAGGGCTATGCTGTGGATCGCAAGACAGCCGAAGAGCATAACATCCGCTATCTTGAGGATCTCAAGGATCCTGAGATTGCAGCCCTCTTTGATCAAAATGGGGATGGGCGGGCTGATATGATCGGCCCGAATGCTGATTGGGAAGGATCTTCGGCAGTTGTGGATCACCATATAAATGAGTTGGGTTTGGAAGATTCAATCCGGGTCGTACAAGGGGAGTACACGGCATTATCGGCGGATGCCAGGGGCAGATATGCTGATGGTGAACCAATTTTCATTTACACATGGTATCCGAACCCGACGACGATGGAGTTGTTGCCTGGTGAAGATTTGGTGTGGCTTGAATTGCGCGAAGTCACATTGCCGGATAACCAGATGGAGGAGTACAAGCCTTTGCCCGATGTGGCTGGCTGTGCCTCCGATCCTTGCGAAATTGGTTGGCTGCCAACCACCTATTACATTGGTGTGAGTGAAGTATGGGCTCAGGATAATCCAGCAGCTGTATCCTTCTTTGAACAAGTCGAGATGCAACTGGAGGATAGGTTGTGGCAAAACCAGTTGATGAAGGAAGGGGAAGATCGGGACTCAGATATCGAAAGGCACGCGAGTGACTGGATTGAGAGACATCAGGAGCAATTCGATTCCTGGATCCAGTCAGCCATTGAAGCCGGAAAGGAATAACGGCACCCCAAAGCTCTAACGTTTGGTGCCATCTGTCCAAACCTGTCATGCAAATCCCAATCTGCATGCCATACGAAGGTTCATGCCAGATGGCACCATCTTGTTTCGGATAGTCGGACCGTTGTTCTGTGTCTTCTTTTGTTGAGTCCTGAGCAGCGCTGCAATGTGTGTGAAAGCGAGGGCTATCAGGGTGGCGGCAAGACAGGTGGTTTGATATTGATATTGTCAATAATAGCCTTCTGTCATCATGATTATCGAGTTCCTCAATGGCCACGTCCAAGAATATTAACTGGAATCTGCTGTATACGTTCGTGGTCGTAGCAGAAGCGCAAAGTATTTCCAGGGCTGCGCATATCCTGGGGCGTGGTCAGCCGGCGGTCAGCGCGGCTCTAAAGAGCCTGGAAGAACAGGTTGGGTTGCAACTGATAGAGCGTGGCCCCCGGTTGTTTAAGCTGACTGAAGCAGGTCGACTCCTGCATCGTGAGGCAAGCGAGATTTGCGGCGCTGTTGACCGAATACTGGTTCTGCTGAAGGATTCGGACTCCATCCTCACCGGAAGTGTGCGGCTCACAATTGCAAGCCATATGACAAGTCCTGTTTTGAATCGGGCTCTCCAAGCATTCCATACGCGTCATCAGCGTGCGGCGATTTCTTGCACCGTGATGAATACGCCCGAGATGCTCGAAGCTCTTTCAAACCGGCTTATTCATTTTGGGATTGGGCCCATCTTCAGGAAGCAGCCTGAGTTCAGTTACTTCCACCTTTTCAAGGAGCATTGTGGTTTCTACTGCGGTCCATCACATGAACTTTTTGGTAGAAGAGACCTGCAATTATCAGATCTGAAAGGATACAATGAAATCACCTATCAGTCGGCTATTCTGTCAGATGCTCTTAATTCAATTTCTGAGATGCAGTCGAAGATAGGGTTTCGCGAACCGCCTACTGGAGTTGCCAACAATCTTGAAGAGGTTCGCCGAATGATTCTGTCGGGTCTAGGGATTGGTGCGATACCTGTGCAAATTGCTGCGCGCGATGTCCGGGATGGTTTGCTATGGCGATTGCCACCTTATGACCAAGTGATGCCTATCGATGTCTATCTCATAATGAATGAGAAAGTAAGGCCAAGCCAAACTGAACAGGCGTTCCTGGATATCCTGAAAGAAGTTGTCGAAAGCACTCCAGTAGAGGAGCGGGTCTATGCAAGCGACACCTATACGGAATTGCTCCAATGATTTCTTAAGCCCAACTTAAACACCACGTTTTACATAAGCGAGCAAATACAACAGGTTGCGCAGCCGGTTCCGGCTGTTAGCACTACAGTTGGGGGGCAGATGGCTCAGGCGACGTCGCGCAGGTTGGGCGGCAGGGCGACGCCGACGGCCTTGAACAGGCTTCCGGCAACGCCGGTGGCGGGGGTGCGCACCCCCATCGTCTTGCCGTCCTTGGCGAACTCGATGTCCTGCAGGCGGTCGAGATCGCGCAGGACCTCGCCCCACTCCGGCTTGAGGCCGGCGGCCGCGCAGCGCGCCTGTAACTCCTTGCGCAGGACCAGGGCGAGGAAGGAACAGAAGACGTGGCCGCGGATGGCGGCGTCGGAGGAGTGGTAGATCGGCCGGGTGCGCATCAGCGCTGACGTGCCTCCCGAAAACTGGACCGTTTGGAGTGAGAGGATTCTCGGTTTAGGCTTTTTGGACTGAACCGGGGAGATTGTTGATGAAACGCTCGAAGTTCAGCGATCAGCAGATCGCTTTTATCCTGCGCCAGGCCGAGGAGGGCGTACCGGTGGACGAGGTTTGCCGCAAGGCAGGGATTTCGCAGCAGACCTATTACCGCTGGCGCCAGAAGTACGGCGGATTGATGCCTTCGGAGATGAAGCGCATGAAGCAGCTGGAGGAGGAGAACCAGCGCCTGAAGCGTCTTGTTGCGGATTTGAGCCTGGACCGGGAGATGCTGCAGGAGGTGGTGCGAAAAAAGCTTTGAA
>NZ_ATVH01000009.1 GCF_000420625.1 Fodinicurvata sediminis DSM 21159
GTAAGCGGTCCGAGTGCCCCATAGGGTTTTCCGTTGACGGGTGCATGTGTTCTTGATTGTCCTTCTGCTGATTGCAGGGGAAAGGGCATGAGCACAGACAGCGCGGCATTACGCGCAAAGCTATCGAAACTGGAGGCTTTGTTCGCGGCGGCCGGTACGGCTGGCGAGCGTGCGGCCGCCGGGGCGGCAATGGAGCGGGTGCAGGCCCGCCTCGATGCGACGCCGGAGCCGGAGGTGGAACTGAAGTTCTCCTTTCCCGACAGCTGGACGGTGCGCCTGTTCGTGGCGATCTGCCGCAAGCACGGGCTGCGCCCCTATCGTTACCGCCGACAGCGTCATACCACCGTGATGGTCCAGGCCCGCGAGGCGGCCTTCGAGCGGGTGGTCTGGCCCGAGTTCAATGATCTCCACCAGGCCCTGGTGGGCTATTTCGAGGAGGTCACCGACCACCTGATCGAGGACGCCCTATCGGTGGCGGGCGACAGCGACACCCTGCCGGACTACGCCTGAGCGGGGGCGGGCCAGGGCAGCAGGTCGTCGAGGCGGGCCTGGGGATGGCCCCGGGCGATGTCCTCCAGGGTGGCCTTGAGCCAGGCAAAGGGCTCGAGGTCGTTCATGCGCGCGGTCTCGATCAGCGAGGCGATGATGCCCCAGTTGCGCGCCCCCTCGTGATGACCGGCGAACAGCGCGTTCTTGCGATTGAGCGCCAGGGGCCGGATGCGGTTCTCCACGGCGTTGGAATCGATCTCCACCCGGCCGTCCTGCAGGAAGCACTGCAGGCCTTCCCAGTGTTTGGAGATATAGGCCAGTTTCTCACCCAACCGGGACTTGCCGGACAGGCGCGCCCGCTGGGCGGCCAGCCACTGTTCGAACTCTGCCATCAAGGGCGCGGTGCGCGCCTGGCGGGCGGCCAGCCGTGCCTCGGGCGACAGGCCGCGGATCTCGGCCTCGATGTGATAGAAGGCGGCGATCTGCTGCAGGCCCTCGGAGGCCACCGGCGAGCCGTCGCGTTCGTGCACCTCTTTCAGCTTGCGCCGGGCATGCGCCCAGCAGTGGGCCAGCACCAGCGGCGCCGGTTTGCGCGCAGCCGCAGCCAGGCGCCGGTAGCCGGCATAGCCGTCCACCTGCAGGGTGCCCGTAAAGCCCTCGAGAAAATCTTCGCCATGGGCGCCCGCCCGGCCGGGCGCATAGAAGTAGACGACGCCGGGCGGATCCTGGCCGCCCCAGCCGCGCTGGTCGCGCGCCAGCGCCCAGAGATAGCCGCTGTGGGTTCGGCCCCGCCCGGGGTCCAGGACCGGAGCGCGGGTCTCGTCCATGAACAGATGCTCCGACTGCTTGAGCCGTGTGGCCAGGCGTTCGGCCAGGGGCGCCAGGTGAAAGGCCGCCTTGCCCACCCAGCCGGCCAGGGTCGAGCGGTCCAGCTCCAGGCCGTGGCGGCGAAAGATCTGCGCCTGGCGGTACAGCGGGCAGTGATCGGCATACTTGTTGGCCAGTACATGGGCCAGCAGGCCCTCGCTGGGCAGGCCGCCCTCGATCAAGTGGGCCGGCGCGGCCGCCTGGACCACGCCACCGTCACAGTTCTGACAGGCGTACTTCGGGCGCCGGGTCACCAACACCCGAAAGCGCGCCGGTTCGATGTCCAGGCGTTCGCTGCGCTCCTCGCCGATACAGACCAGTTCGCCTGCACAGCCACAGGGGCAGCTCTGGATTTCCGGTTCCAGCACCTCCTCCACCCGCGGCAGTTCCGCCGGCAGGCGGCCCAGGTTGCGCTGCGGGGGCTTGCGTTTGCGTGTCGGCGCAGATGGCGCCGCGGCGGCCTGGGCGCTCTCGGCGCTGGCAATGGCCACCTCCAGGTCCTCGAAGGACAGCTGGCGGCTGTCCGCGTCCAGCTTTTCCGAGCGCTTGCCATAGACGGCATTCTGGAATTCCCGAACCAGATGCTCCAGGCGCGCATTCTGCGCGGCCAGCGCCGCTGCCTCGGCTTGCAGGGCCTCCACGCGCCCGCGCAGATGGGCGGGCAGCTCGGCAAGTTCGGCGGGATCGAGCGCGTGCATCATGGGGCACAGCTATAGCGCAAGGGCTCCCGCAATTCCCGCCCAAACCGGCCGCCCGAGTCACTCCGCCGCAGGTCCCGGGCTCACTCCGCCATCCGGGGTGGCGCGACCCGCCGGCTGTGCACCCGACGCCAGTCCAGGCCCTCGAACAGCGCCTCGAACTGGGCCCGCGACAGGCGCATCACACCCTCACGCACCCGCGGCCAGGCAAAACTGCCCTGCTCCAGGCGCTTGTAGATCAGCACCAGTCCGCTGCCGTCCCAGACCAGGATCTTGACCCGGTCGCCGCGCTTGGCCCGGAAGACCACGATCAGCCCGCAATAGGGGTCCAGGCCCAGCTGGTTCTGCACCAGGGCCGCCAGGCCGTCGTGGCCCTTGCGGAAGTCCACGGGCTGGGTCGCGATGACGATTCGCACCGCCTGGCCGGGCACGATCATGAGGCCGCGCGCAGGGCCGAAACGATGTGCGCCAGCCGCTCCGGGGCCGTCTCGGCCGGGACACGTACGCTCAGCCCGTCCAGGACGATCTCGATGGCGGCCGCCTGGGGCTCGCTACGCTCCACCTCCACCCGGGCAAACTCGGGCAGGTTCGGTTCCAGGCCCGGCAGCTGTCCTGCGCGCGCCTGGCGGCGCCAGCTCGAGAGGTGCTGCGGGCGCAGGCCGTGGCGCCGCGCCACCTCGGCAACGCGCGCATCCGGCTCAAACGATTCCGCGACAATCCGCGCCTTGGCCTCCTCCGTCCAACGCCGCCGGCCCGTCGGGCCCTCCAGCACATCAAGGCGCTCGACACTATGGTCGAACTCCTCCACTAACAAATGTTGGTCCATTTGGTATCCCGTATTTCGATAACACTGGGACCAACAGTAACCTATACAAACCCGCTACTGGAGTATGGGGCTCTCGCACCGCTTACG
>NZ_ATVH01000010.1 GCF_000420625.1 Fodinicurvata sediminis DSM 21159
AGAGACCTTTCGAGTGCGCTTCGCGCAGCCTCAAGGTGAGGGAGGTTTTATGAAGGCGGGAGGTTTTTTTTATGCTTTATTCCAGTCTCTTAAGCCCTCTCCCTCCTTTCCGCATGTTGAGGCGCTTTGCCGAAGGTAAAGCCTCGAAACATCTCATACGGAGCCCCGTCGAAGTACTGGCCCCGGCCGTTGGTCCTGGCCTTCGGACTGTTGGGGCTCAGTTCCTGCGTCTTCTAGTCCATGACCCCGGGCGAGTTCATCGCTCTGCTGGAAGACCGCGGCCAGCTACCCCCTGCCAACAGCGGTCTGTTGCGCGAGGAGTTGGAGGAATTGGAGAGCCTGCTTGAGGATTTCATTGACGGAAAACAACTTCAGCGGGCACCCTTTGGTTGTAGAGCTAAAGCGGATAAAGGATCCCACCAGTTCACCATATTCGTTCCAGTGTATCGGGGGTAGCTATGAGCGGAAGTCTATCAAAAGCTGTCATTTATATTCCGGTAGTGACTTTCACTTCCCTCATTCTTTCCTCCTGCCAGTTGCAGAACGCGGATAAGGTCGGGCATGGGGATATTACAATGAGCCAGGACGTTCAGAGCGCTTACCAAAGTTACAGAAGTTCTTATCAGACAGGATATTTTGCAGTTTCCGAAAATGGAAAAGCATCTGGCTGGACTGGGTGTCAAACCGTCTATGATGGCTGTTGGGGAGTTGTGACAGCACAAAAAGCCATCGACGAATGTGAAAAATATTCAAATGGTGTCCCCTGCTATACCTACGGCATCAATCATCGAATAGTTTGGGAAGGGGACGTTAGCGAACCGGATTCTGCTGGTCGGATTTCCAGAAAATCCAGTGCTTCCTCCCAAAAACAATTCTCTAATAGTGGAGACTTTTCGGTAAAATCGGATGATGAATCTGGTGATATCAGGAAAATGGCAGTTTATTGGGATAACAAATACGGAAATATGATTGGTGAGATAGAAATTTCGAATAAAGAATCAGGTCTCATAAAAATTGATATGGAAGATAAAGTCAGATGTACAGGAACATATACCTTTTCAAGTGAGACCAAGGGAAGTTGGTCTGTGGCATGTAACGATGGAAACTCTGCTTCAGGGGAATTTACAGCGCTTGGTCCGGGAAAAGGGTCTGTAGGAAAGGGTGAGGATAGAGAAGGAAATGATGTGGAGTATAAAGTGGGTGGCGTATGGTTTAATAGTTAATTAATAATGAGATATTTTTTATTTGCATTAAAATTATATATTGGATTCTGGTTTATAACTATTCCCATTACCATAGTAATGGCAGTAACATATATTTCTGATTCAGGTTATGACTGTGGCTCTGTTGAGTATAGATTGCAGGAGGCATCAAGATGCTTCGTTTCTCCGCATATGTGGGAGCGCTGGGGAGAAATTGCGGATTCACGTCCTAGTGGGGGTGGCAGGAGAGGTCCTGAAGAGTGTACGAAATACATCGAGGAAAGCTTTTATTATGGATTTGATGACATTGAATTAGAAGCCTTAGGGCAGTGGCTTAAGAATCAAAGAGGAAGTGTTGAGACCTATTGGTCTCGTATTCAGAAAGAGGATTTTTGTAGCGATGAACGTACTAAAATTTGGGTGAATCAATTAAATAAAGATAGAAAGTAATAATAATATATATAAATTCAATTATAAACATTTCTTACTATAATATTCCTCGCTCATCGTCGTTGGCGCTACCGGGACTGCGCATGACAGATTCTTGGCGGCGGGGCTTGTCGCTGCATCTGTTGCTTTTGCGCGTATCACAGTTGCGCAGTGGCGTGCCGCAGAGGAGGGAATCCTCGCGAAAATCCACGCCGGCAACCGGATCTTGACCAATGTGAGTTCACTACCCTCTGGAAGGCCGGGGGCTGCTGACCCCGGCGAATGGCGGGTTGTCGCAGGAGGAGCTGGAGGAATTGGCGGGCCTGCTGGGAGAAAGTGCCTCTGGGTCCTGCTGACGCTTAGCGCTGGGAAGCATGCCAGCGGCGCCGCCGGTGCAAGAGACCTTTCGAGTGCGCTTCGCGCAGCCTCAAGGTGAGGGAGGTTTTATGAAGGCGGG